>JAYZAS010000018.1 GCA_036339585.1 Pseudomonadota bacterium | reverse complement strand
ATATTTATTAAGACCACAAATAACACGTAAAAATAAATTTTTTGAAATAAATTTCAAAATATCTAAATAAAAATTGTAGATAAAAATATAAATTACTCTACAAATAATAAAAAAATAAAATTTTTAGTGAACAAAATTATTGAAACACTTTATAAACTCTGGTTTACAACGAGTGAACTGCAGATACCTGTGAAAATATATGCCGTACTGTTTCTATTTCACTATTATGCGAGAGCGCAACCATTAACAAGATGCGGGCTTTAACGCAGCTTAAATAACCACAGGGAATAGCTCCTTTATCAATCATACTTTTGAATGAACCATTGTGTCCTTTGTTGAAGAAAGGACTGCCACTAGACATACGATGACCTATTACTACGGGGATGTCTGCACTAAGCGCATCGCAAACGGCATTGTAATATGGTATATTTACGTTGCCGGCGCCAATGCCCTCGATGACAATGCCATCAACATCATTTTCTATACATGCCCGAATTAAAAGATCATCAATGCCCTGAGTGACTTTTAACAATTGGACATTGGCACTCATCTCTTCAACGTTAATGAAGATGCGACGCTCCGGTTTTGCAAAATATATCAAACCGTCTTTCGAAACCATACCGAGAGGTCCGCTATCGCGCGATGCGTAGGCGTTAACTTGCATGGAGTGGACTTTGATCACATCGCGGGCACTATAGATTTCCCCGTTGAAACAGACTAAAACTCCGCGACTGCGGGAGTCGCTATGGGCTGCAGTCAATACGCTATAAAGGATATTGCGGGGGCCATCCGCATCCGTTTCGGACAGATTGCGCATGGCTCCAGTTACAACCACGGGTTTTTCATTTTTTATGGTAAGGTCGAGGAAGAATGCAGTTTCTTCCAATGTAGCGGTACCATGCGTAATCACAACACCCGCAACCACATCATCCTCTAGTAATTTGCGAACGAGCTTTCCTAGCTCAACAACGTTAGAAATATCCATAAGGTCGCTCGTGATATTGGTATGTTGTAACGATCGGACATCCGCAAAGGTAGCTATTTCTGGTGTGGCAGAAATTAGATCATCTACAGTTGCTGGGGCAGCTAAGTCACCTTCAGACACTACATAGTTGGATGCAATTGTTCCGCCGGTCGCAACAACATAAATAAGTGGCTTCATCAAAGGTCTCTCAATGGATCGAGGATCCAAACAGAAAGTTTAATGTCTTAAGCAATAATTTTTACCGATAACGGATCTATATGCACATAAACAATATCGTCTCTGCTCAATATCGGCAAACGGTGGCCGTGAATGCGTAATTGTTGACCGTATGCGTCGGCCCATATTTCCAGCATGCCCCCCATGTATACAGACTTTTCTATAGTGCATTGCAGAATATTTGGTTCATTTTTCTTCGGCTTTTTAGGGACAACGACCAAGTCTTCGGGCCTAATCGAAAGGGTGACTTGATCACCTTTAATTGCTCCCATGGCATCGCAAAAAATTATTGTTTCTCCGAGTTTTATTGGTGTTTTTCCATCGCTTCCGGGAACGTCAACTATCTCAGCAGACAGAAGATTTGACACGCCGACAAAGCCAGCAACGAATTGATTTGCAGGTTTCTGATAGACTTCGCTGGGTGGGCCCATCTGCTCGATATGGCCATTATTCATAACTATAATTGTGTCGCTCATTACCATCGCTTCGACTTGGTCATGAGTGACAAATATCGTCGTTATGCCTGTTTCGGCCTGTAGCTCTTTTAACTCGAGCCTCATCTCTTCACGCAGAGCCGCATCGAGATTTGATAGTGGCTCATCAAGTAACAATACATCAGGCTCGTAGACTAACGCGCGCGCAAATGCAACGCGCTGCTGTTGGCCTCCAGATAGCTGTGACGGGTAACGATCGCCTAAACCATTAAGACGAACCAAATCAAGTGCCCTATCCACTGCTCCAGATATATGGCTTTTGCCTGCTTTTCGCATTTGCAATCCAAAGGCCACATTCTCGCAAACCTTTAAATGTGGCCAAAGACCGTAAGATTGAAATACCATCCCCAGGTTACGTTCATGCGGCGGCAAAAGTACATTTTCACTTGAGCTAGATATTAGCCGGTCACCAACAAAAACGTCTCCGCCATCTGGATCTTCAAAACCCGCAATCATATTCAGTGTCGTCGTTTTTCCGCATCCACTTGGTCCTAATAAAGTGAGTAATTCGCCTTTTGGCACATTGAAAGAAACACCGGCAACTGCAGTCACGTCACCGAAGCGCTTCACGAGATTTTCTACGCGGACGTTCTGCATTAGGTTATTCCCTCCACATCAGTTTGTTTGGTGAGCCAACGTACCAATGCCACTGACCCAAGTGACAGGATCACAATTATCAATGACAAAATACATACGTGCGAAAATAATCCCTCGTCATAAAGTTGTATCAGAATGGTGCCAATAACTTCCTTATTCGAGCTAAAAAGCATTATAGAAGCTGATAGCTCACGCATCATTGACACAAATAAAATTATCCATCCAGCGACTATTCCTGGCATTGCCAGCGGCACTAGAACTCGCCAAAAAACAGTGAACCAGTTTGCCCCGCTGATAGCGGCTGCCCGCTCGAGCTCTTCATGAATTTGAGTGATAGAATTTGAAACAGCCTTTACGCCAAACGGGAGGAACCGTGTTATGTAGGCAAGAAGTATTATCCAGAGAGTATGGTAAAGATTGAACGGTTCACGAATATAAGCCCATAACATTGCTATAGCGATTACTGCACCTGGTATGGCTACAGGAATCAGTGCAAGAAAATCGAGCGTGCCGCGCAAGCGCCACTTACTCCTAATTACAAAGTAGGCGACTACGGCCGCTAATGCGATGCCGATTGTGGCACCAAGAAAACTCAAAAGAAGACTATTTTCTATTGAGCGTAATATGACCGCACCACCATCTCCAAGCAGTACTTCTTCTATATGCCCAAGCGTGAGAAACTCGAGTGTAGGTGGTCGCCCACGGTTTGATATAAAAGTGCCGTAAATTAGTGTTAGCATTGGTAAGATTGCCGACACTAGAAGATAAAAACCAGAAAAACCAAGCGCTAAGTATTTCCATTTGCCAAGTTGTATCAAGCGTGGCCGAAAACTTTTGCCTCCAACTGTTGTATATTTCGCACTTCGGCCAAGGGCTTTGGTTTGTCCCCAAAGAGCTAAACCACAAACTAATAGGATCGGGATGGACATTGCTGCGGCATGAGAGAAGTTTGGCGGAATGCCGATCATCATCCGCCACAATTGAGTTGCGAATACGTATATGCCACCCGATACACCAATCGTTGCTGGAATTGCAAATATTTCAAGCGATTGAATGAACACTAATAAGGCTCCGGATAATATAGCCGGCGCTGCCATTGGAATGGTAATTCTGAGCGTTGTTTGCCACTTGTCTGCACCGCTTATGTGAGCCGCATTTTCCAACGTTGGATCCATATTTTTAAATGCGGTGACTGTAAATATGAAGACATAGGGTGCGAGCGACAAAGCCATAACAAAAATTAAACCGCCCATTGTAAATATATCGAATAGAGGGTCTTTGGTGTCCATGACCCATTTCCAAAACATATTGACGAATCCAACCCTTGGTGTGCCCAGATATGCCCATGCAACAGCTACAACAACTGGCGGCATGATAAACGGCAGTATCGCTGTCATGCTGATATAGTCTTTGAAGGGGGTGTCAGTGCGACCTACTATCCAAGCCAATGGCACGCCAATCAAGACCGCAAGAATTGTGACACCAATCGACATAACGGCAGTATTACGAAGGACTTCTCCCATGTATTGAGACTCATAAATTGCAACGAACGCATCCAAATTATATTCGTTGCTAGAGAGGTCGGGCTTTACACTGCCCAACAGCAGCCAGAACAATGGGTAGAGAACAATGAATCCGACAAAAAAAAGGCATCCCCATTCTAGAATACGAACGGTGCTTGGAAACTTAAACATATTCATAGTGTGGGGATGCTATTAATTTGAGATTTATGCAGGTCGAAGTTATTTCTTTTTAGCCTCGCGAATATGCTTGGTCATAAAGTCTCGGTATTTATTCTGTTCTTTATAAACTTTCTCAGCATTAGAACTGATCGCTTTGAAAGGGTATGGAATACCTTTTACGTGAGGCACATCGGAGCGAGCTGAATTTATTTTAACGTCTTGTGTTATGACTGTTTGCCCTTCTTTAGAAAGAATCCACCTGTACACTTTTTCGGCATTCTTCGGGTTCGGGGCGCCTTTAACCATGCCAAAAGAAGCGGGAACGACAGGTGTTCCCTCTTTCATGGGGGCTATTTTGATTTTGGCGCCTTTGTTGATGCGCCGAATAGCTATATACTCAAACACCATTGTTACGTCCCGTTCACCGGTTGCAACGCGCTCGGTTGATGCTCCCATCCGCGATTGCACAAGCGCGCCGTTATATAATAGCCCTTTGATATACTTTTCACCAAAGCCGTCAGCCGCATAAAAGAAATCCCAAAGACCTGCTGATTGGAAGGGATCAACTAGTACCAGTCGGTCCTTCCATTTTGGTGTAGTAAGCTCAGCAAAACTTTTCGGCTCCTCGCCTGGTTTTACATTATCTGTGTTGTAAATTACTTGCAGCGTTGGCGCGCGAAGGCCTACCCATTGTGCCTTTTCATCCTTACCCCAGGCTGGAAACTTTTTAGCTTCGGGAAACTGAGTTACATTACTCACGTATCCCCGTTTTGCTAGATCATACCAACCGGGAGTATAACTGAAGTGCAGTAAATCAATTTTACCTTTGCCAGCGGTTCGCTCTGCAACGAAACGTTGATAAAGGCTAACGCCTCCAGCAGTAATTGATTCGACCTTTATATCGGGAAATTTTTTTTCGATTGCCTTGACTAGCGTGGCTTGAGCGGCGGTGCTGAGAGAAGAATAGAAAATTAAATTTGATTCTTTCGCTACTGATGCCGCAGAATTACAAAAGGCAAAGGCCATCAAGCCGATTGCCACAAAAAAACTATTTATATGTTTTGTCATGAAGTACGTTCTCCCTAGGTTTCAAACTAATGATGCTTTATCTCTCGGAGTACAACAGAATAAAATTGTCGGATAAGTTTGTGTTTCAAAAATCTATCCGAGAGATGATGCATTTATCTCCTGAGCATAACTCTGCATAATTCGTGCCGTAAGCTTACATATTGTTTTTATTTAGAAAAAGAGAAAATAAGTTATCCTTAAGCCTAAAAATCACACAATCTAAAGTTTTTTGCTTATATTTTATACACATCTAGGGCCGATAATAAAGATAGGTGCCACTCCAAATGGAACGAGCATTCAAGTGGCAAGCTCCCTACTGAAGATGATACCATGCACTGTGTAGTGTCAGCAAAGAGCCCTTGCAAAAATTCTAAGGCAGGTCGTAGATTTATTGTCATTAGTAAATACTTAATCAATCAGGAAGACGAGCCAGAATTATTTATCGTGCAGACCGATTATTTGCAAGAAGGCTAAAAAGAATGGAATATCAATGATTCAAGACCCCAAGTGGCTCTATTTATCAAAGTACTTCAGCTAATCGATATTGATGCTGTTTAGGTTTCATAGGCTGTATAATTTCACAGCATTGTCGTGAAATAATTTCGCTTTCTCTGAGGTTGAAAATTTTTCTGTTAGGCGTTTGAAGCTATTCCACAAAACACCATAACTGCAACTAAATTTATCAACGGGGAAATTAGACTCAAACATGCAACGGTTAGTGCCGAATGCATCGATGGTATGGTAGTGCCAAGGCCTTGTTGCCTCCATAAGTTCACGGCTTGATGGTGGCATTACGCGTTTGTGCCATTCAAAGCCATTCACATCCATTTGTAAGCCTCCAAGCTTAGCATATACATTTTCACAGGTTGCTAGCTCGCTAATATCGATCTGCCACTGTGCAAAAACCTCGTCACGCTTGTCTGCAAAGGAGCCAACTCCAATGGGGCCTCCGAAGTGGTTTAGGATAATTGTAATGTCGGGAAAGGCTCGAGCAAGGTCGGTGACTTTCTTAAGATGTGTATGGTAGCACCATGCCTCAAAAACCAGATTGCGCCTTCTAAGTTCATCAAAGCCCTCCCTAAATAATGTTTCTTGGAATTGATTATCTGTGGGGTTATTGCTGCCATTGCGTATTTTAGGGTCCGGATTCCATGTGCCCGCGAACCTTATACCCCTGAATCTGTCTCTAGCTGCTGCCAACTCTGCATCAAGGACCTCGCCAACAGCGGCACCTAAGCGCAGGTCGGCATAGCCAATTATGCCAGCACAAATTTTTGTTTTCCCGTACAGACCACTGGCCGCCATAGCTGCTTGACCATTAGCAAACTCTACCTCGCCGACCGGTTTCATTTCGTCCGGTCCATCATTTCGATACATAGCTTTGCATTCTATATAAATCGTAGACACGATGTTGTGACCACTATTTGAAATCTCAGATGCAAACTTTGATTGAAAATAGTTAGCCTCTGTGTTTGGCCGGCAAATAAATAAGTGGTGGTGCGGGTCGCAGATTTGTCTCCCCGGGTCAATCGGCTCCTCTATAACTTGGTTGAGCCATTCCTGATTATTCAATGTCATGGTACTATAGCCTCATATCTTTATCTGGGTTTCAGTTTTTGAGATCAGCAGCGTTATAATTGACTAAATTCGGTAAACTTTGAGGAGAAAATCGAACGTAATCGAATATACTGCAACTTGAGGTTTAGACTACTTTAAAAGACTTTACTTGACTTGCTGGGGCTATTGAGCTGGAAGCCTAAGAAATCTTTTTGCCGTATAATTTTTAAAAAGAACTTTAATGGGGAAATTTGAAATGAGCGACTACAAAACTATTCTGACTGAGGTGGAGAACGGCGTTGGCATTGTTACCCTAAATCGGCCTGAAAAACTCAATGCTATGAATCGAGATTTAAATAGGGAGCTGCAAGAGGCCGTATTCAATTTTGATAGTAATCCTGGGATTGGCTGTATCGTAATAACTGGCGCCGGTGACCGTGCATTTACCGCTGGGGGCGATATCCACGAGCAAGTGGCTGATGAGGGCTGCGACCCAAACGAGGTTGCCGAAAAGAAACGTCAAACTCGTTACGGGGGTTATCGAATGGCTGCTGCCGATACGCCCACAATTGGTATGATCAATGGCATTGCTTATGGTGGTGGAGCAGTTTTAGCCTCATCCCTTGATATGCGTATTGGCAGTGAAAAGACAAAATTTCGATTTCTTGCGGCAGCTTACAAACGTATAAACGCTACATGGACTTTGCCGAACCAAGTAGGTTGGCCCAAGGCAAAAGAATTTCTATTCACTGCAAAAATAGTTGAGGCTCAGGAAGCACTTGACTGCGGATTGTTGAATCATCTTGTTCCGTCCGCTGATCTTTGGAGTAAAACCATGGAAATAGCTACCATGATTGCTGGCAATAGCCACGAAGCTGTGGCGGGTTGTAAGCGCCTTCTTTTGCAAGATATGAACGCAGATCTTGAGCAGCAATGGGAAAATGAACAGAACTACGCTCGCGATATAATGCCAAATGCTTCTGCAACGGAGGCTTTCCCCGAGTTCTTGGCGCGGAAAGGGAAGCATGCCGCTGAATGATAAAAATGTGACCCGTATGAGTAGCATCTCGGTTCGCTGAAAAACCAGCGCCGAGATAGTACTGTAGTATCGTCATTAATTCGCTAGTTGACCGGCTTTTACCTGTTTGTCAACGTAACCGTTTGGGTCTCTTTTAGCCATTTTTATCGGGTCTGAGCCTGGGCGGTTAGACGGTCGCCCAAATTGCATAATCAACACACTAGCACCGTCATTTCCAGACCTGAGGACCGGGGGATCTTCCTCAGGTTCGAGGTGTATCAGTGAATTAGATTCCATAACCTTACCATCTAAATCAAATTCACCACAGCAAGTGAGTATAAATTGGCCGCCAGCATCAGATGGCGGACATTTTAAATCTGTGTTCGGGCCTAAACGAAATCCGATAGCATTTACGCCGTCCTTTTGAGGTTCCATTAGGTCGTCGCGCTCAATCATCCCACGGTCAGGAAGTTTCTTTTCATAATTGAAAAGGCCGGCGATGTTTCGTCCTGCTCGGCCTTTCATGTTTTCACGATTTCCCGGCATTACCCAATGACCGCCGCTTGCAATCGGACGTAGTGTGAAAAAAGAAATTCCATTTTCATTGCCAACTATTGGACCATAGGGCGTGTATGCGTCAGCATACTGAAAAGTAATGGGCGCGACTTTTTGCTTTCCCATGCTGCCATCACCTGCGACCACAACTTGAAATTGATCTACATCGTGAAAATGCGGATCAATTACTGGGTTTGGGTACATTCTTTCCACGAGAAAGCCCTGAGGACCCATCGCTATGGTGCCAGACTTTCCAATGTAATTTCGTCTATAACCCATGCCACCGGGGCGTGGAACTTCAGTGCGTTCTGTGTTTGAAATAGGAACTGTTTGCATCTGCCATCTCCCCATTTTAAGGAGCCCTTAACGAAGGCTCATACAGTTGCTACTAAGACTTTACTCAAAAAAACTTAATCTGTCTCTATAGTAACTATATTTGAGGCGAGAAGGAAGATCGATGCTAATTTATCTAAATTATGTTCAATAGATATGTGAGATATGTGCTAGGCAAAAATGTTTGAGGGGAACGAAAATGATTCTGTTTCGAAATTTGACCCTTTTTACAATACCGTCATAGCGGTATGACGGAAGTTTCTCCAAAAAAATTGATGTTAGTAATCTGTGTAGCCCAGCTATTTTCGCAGATGGGTGCTTATACGCTGCCAGCCTTGCTACCAACTTTCATTAGCGAATGGTCGCTCAGCAACAGTGAAGCAGGGTGGCTAACAGGAATCTTCTATGGTGCTTATATGATCTCGGTTCCCATCCTTCTGCCATTAACAGATCGGATTGATCCTAAGAAAATTTATGTGAGCTCTGTTTTTATGACTTTGCTGGCACACTTAGGCTTCGTATTTGTGGCCCAAGATTGCACTGATGGCCTGATTTTTCGTACATTGGCTGGTTTGGGTTGGGCTGGCACATACATGCCAGGTCTCAAAATTTTAGCCGATCACCTGACTGGTAAATTACAGACCCGTTCGGTATCTTTTCATGCTGCCAGCGTTGGAATTGCTGGTTCTTTATCCTTTATTATAGCAGACACCCTAGAGAGATTTGGTTCATGGCAGACGGCCTTCATTTCGGCAGCTACATTTACATTTATCGCTCTCATATTGGCTGTTCTATACATTCCCAGAAAACCATGCTCCCCTAAAAACTTGTCTACCGCTGTTTTTAATTTTATCCCAATATTGAAGAATTTTTCATCGGTGGGGTATTCATTATGCTATTTTGCACACACTTGGGAAATGTTTGTTCAGCGAAGCTGGATAGTTGTTTTTTTGGCTTATGTTGCTGCTGATTCTAGATCTTCCTCACTTTTTGTTTCGCCCGTTTTGGTTCCATTCCTAGTAGGTGTGTTAGGTACGTGGGCCAGCATCTCCGGCAATGAAGCAGCCATGAAAATAGGGCGTCAAAAATGGGTTTTAGGCGTCTCATTTGCCTCCATGGCTACGCTCGTTTTAGTCGCATTTTCTGCGAATACTTCTCTCTACTCCTTTGTGGCGGGCTTGTGTCTTGTTCATGGTATCCTCATTTATGCAGACTCGTCGGCGCTTACAGCCGGGGCGTCCGGAAATGCAGATCCTGCTAGGCGTGGCGCACAATTGGCATTGCATTCTATGCTAGGTTACGGTGGAGGTTTTGTGGGCTCGGTGACTTTTGGTGTCGTGCTGGATTTTGCGGGAGGGCAGACAGTCACTGGTTGGATGGCTGCATTCGCCAGTGTGCTCTTAGTTTTGTGTGTGGGGCCGATTGCGATTTGGTGCTTGAAACCGCATGATTTAGTTGGCGATGCACCATGGCGGCATAGAAGAAAGAGGTGAACCAACAAAACAGCTGTCTAATCAGAGAATAATACAAGGAGGGAAAGTATGAGGGCAATGGTATTGACGGCCGATGGTGCTCCTTTCCAAATGATGGAAATACCCGATCCCAAACCGGACAACGGTGAAGCTGTTGCACAGGTTATTTCTTGTGGGTCAGGTTTAACAATTCAGCATATCAGGGCAGGCCGCTCAAAAGTAGCGTACCCTAGGGTTATTGGGCATGAAATTACCGCAGAGATTGTTGAGCTCGGAAAAAATGTCAACGGTCTCAGCATTGGTGATCCTGTAACAGCATATTACTATCTTAATTGTGGGGAGTGCTATTGGTGTCGAGCTGGGCGTGAAACTTTATGCTTACAAAATAAAGGCAATGTTGGGCGCGCTTGTGACGGAGGCTACGCAGAATTTATCAAGCTTCCCGAATACAATTTCATAAAGATTCCTAATGGTTTAGATTACAAGCGTTGCCCAGCCGAAGCTGGTGTAATCACAGACGCGATCGCAACGCCAATCAAGGTCTTAAAAAAGGGTAGAATAAATCCTGAGGAATGGGTTGCCGTGATTGGTGCTGGAGGTGGACTTGGTCTGCAAATGGTGCAAGTAGCCAAATGGGCACAAGCTAATGTAGTCGCAGTTGATACGCGGGCAGAAAAATTTGATGCGTGCATTAACACGGGCGCTGATCTGACTATAGATGCATCAAAAGAAAATATTAGTGAAGCACTGCGTCAAGTAAACAACGGCTGGGGCGTCGATGTTGTGGTTGATTTTATTGCGTCGGCAGCGACCTTAGAAGAGGGTTTTGCTGGCCTAAATCGAGGGGGTAGACTCGTGGTTCTTGGTGGAGTGCCACAAACATTTTCTTTGGACACCAATGCATTGAAATATGAACGTGAAGTGATTGGCAGTAAGTATTGTACACGTGATGAAGTGAAGGAGGCATTGAAGCTCGTTGCCTCCGGTAAAATTTGGCCGATAGTCACTGAAGTCGTTCCACTAGAAGAAGCAGAGGCTTTGCATTCGCGCATTGAAGCAGGCCTTGTAACTGGCAGAGCAGCTGTTTTGGTGAACAGCGATGCAGTTGTGTCTCAATAACCAAATGGCAACAAAAAATGCATATCCTCACCGGTAACGAGACACAACGCAACGGATCGTTGCCTGATCCAGCCACTTTTCTGTTTATAACAATGGAGCTAAAATCAAAAAGATTATTGCTACAACCACCCACATCATGAATGTGAGGACTGCAATTGATTTCGTTCCATAGCGCTTGGTAAGAAAAAGTAAGCTGCCAACGGTACCTATTGTCGTTGCTAAGGAAATATTTTTAGCGTTAATGTTGTACTCGCGCATCGAATAAACCAGCGCGGTGATAAGAGCTGCCAACGCTGTCGTTGAAAAGAATTGAACTAAGTTAGTAGGCTTTCCGGGTTCAATATTTGTCATTACATCGCACCGGTTAGATTTATAGTGCTGATATCTTCTATATTTTCGATATTGCAGAGTTGGTCAAAAAGGCGTTCCGCTTCATTATCCCCCAACCGGTAGCAAAGTTTAGAGAACTTTTGCCATAAGCCCTCGCGATCAAGTGGATCGGTTGGAAGGCCCGTAAAGCTCGGAGCATTATGTCTTAACTTCCGTCCGTCAGTAAGAGATATGGTGATCCGGCTACCATAATTATAACCGAACTTTTCGGTGTCTGGCAGCTCTTCAATTTTGACCTTGCGGCAAATCTCCCTGATTTCGGGGTTATCGATGTTCTCCTGGCTAAAGTTTCTTGGGTCCATCGGATCTTTGAATAATGCTAATGCAATACAAAAATTATTTGAATACTGCCCAAGCATAACATCCGACGGCTCGGTAATGTCATGGTGAGTGACGCATTTTTTATTGCCTTGAATGAGAATTTCTGCAACGTCGCTGGGCTTCAATCCATGCTCAGCCTGAACATCAAGAATGCCCTGAATAGGCGTGTGACTTGTGATGTGGCATGCGAATCTCTTGAAGACAATATGTGATGCATCCCATTGCTTGCCGAGATCAGCTGTAAGCTTTGACTGATCTGCATCGCGGCAAAAAACATTGGTCCAACCAAATTTTCCTTCAAGAATTGTTGAAGGTCCGGTGAACCCGTCTTTCGCAAGGGTTGCTGCTAGAGCACCGCTTTCTGACGTGCGTCCAAGGTGAAGCCGCTTAACCATTCCACCAGTGCCAGATGCTGCAAATTCCAACAAGCCGGAGCAAAGCGATCCAGCAATACCAAGTGCGTTGGTCATTTGTTTCTGATCAAGTCCGAGGAGCCATCCGGCTGCCATTGCTGCGCCAAAGCAACCATTTATTCCAGGATTGTGGAACCCAATGTCCTCACAGGAGTGGTTGGACGATTGGCCAATACGGCTCAAAACTTCAATGCCTGCGGTAAATGCAGTTATTAGATCTTTGCCGCTGACACCTTGTTCTTGTCCAAAGCTAAACGCGCATGGTACTAGGCTTGCTCCTGGATGTATCCCAACAGACGGCATGCGCAAGTTGTCTAGTTCGAAAGAGTGAGACAAAGTACCGTTGGCAAGTGATGCCATGGCAGGTGTTATTTTATGACCCTCTGGTCCAAAAATACTCGCTTTGCCTGGTTTGCTCGCAGCGAGGGCGTGATTTATTACTATTTTGCTCCACGGCAATTCAGACCCAAATGTACATGCGGCAATTGTGTCTATGATGCAATCAATCGTGCGTTCTACAATTTCCGGCGGGATTGCATCAAAATTAAGTTCGGTTGCAAACTGGGCAAGTGTTTCTGTTTGTGTAATCATCATTTTTCTCATTTGTTGGGGCTATTAATATAACCGTGAGCATTAGGATTATACTTGTGGTGTTTATCAATGGATAGTGTTCGGTCTTGACCCTCGATCTTCAGCCGCCCATCATGTCATGAAATATTTTGAGGGAGGAATAAATGGACAAACAGGTGCACAAGAGGGCAGGCTCTATAAGTATTAGTCGACTATCTGAACCGGCGGGTGCCGAAGTTGTAGGTATCGATTTATCTTTGGAATTGGGAACAAACGAACGTGATATACTCTTTCACGCGTTAATTAAGCACCACGTCTTGGTGATTCGTGATCAAGATTTGACATCTGATCAACAGATGGCTCTCACCGCGAAGTTTGGAAAACCAGAGAGCCATGTTTTCCACGATGCTGAGGGTAAATCTGGCCCCCAAGTACACGTTGTTAATAATCTGGATAAACACGGAAATCCTAGCAGTCGACCGACCACGTTCGGAAGTTTTTTTTGGCATACTGATAAATCATACCACGAGATCCCATCGCTTGCGACATTTTTGCATGCCCGCGAGTTACCTCCCGGAGGAGGGGGAGATACTGAATTTGCGAATATGTACAATGCATATGAAAGCCTGGATGATTCAGTCAAAAAACAAATTGCTGATTTGCGCGCGGTTCATAGTTGGGAGGCCAATCGACGAAATACCGGGAATCGTCCTGCCACAGAAGAGGAAAAGAAGCTTCGTCCGCCGGTTAGTCATCCGTTGGTGCGCACTCACCCGGATACAAAACGGAAGACGCTCTATATCGGGATACATGCTGACTGCATCGAGGGTTTGGAGCGTAAGAAGGGGATAGAGCTTCTAAAAAAGCTCTATCGGCATTCCACAGAGCGCGAAAATGTCTATGCCCATAGTTGGAAACCGGGCGATCTTGTAATTTGGGATAATCGGTGTTTGCTTCACCGTGTGGTTGGAAATTACGATATGGACTCCTATCGTCGTATCTTACATCGTTCGGTAGTGATAGGAACAAAACCTTGTTGATAGATCTCGTTGATAACTTTGGAATTTTTAGTAGTTTTTCCGATATGACAGCACCATTATCAGGTTAAGGACTCAAAGTGAATCTGGCTGAACGGATGAACTGTGCAATTTTATTGGCAGATCAAAAAGACTTTGTTGGAGCTGATGCTGTATGTGAAGAAATTTGTGTTGCTCTGCCAGATCAGCCAGATGGTTATTACCTTCGCGGGCTTATCGCATTCCGGTCGGGCTTATTGGAGCGGGCGCTGCAATATTTAACACAAGCTGAAATTCTTGGATCTACGGAAGTGGGGCTAAAAAGGTCATTGGCTTTAATTCTTTTATCGCAAGCTGATTATTATGGGGCAATGGTACGTTATAGAGACATTGCCGCCCAAGGAGACCTTGACCGGCAGGATGCTCTTCCATTAGCGCAACTTGGCGAGGCATTACGTGATGAGGGAGCCATTGGTTTAGCAATGGAATTTTTTGCTCACTCTCGATCCCTTGATTCAAAAAATAATCCAGCTACCGTAGGGCTTTTTCTTTGCGCCCAATTGACTTGCGATTGGCGGGAGATTGATGCATTGGAAAAAGAAGTCGAAGCATTGACACAGGTTGCTTTGACTGACGGTATGGTTCCAGTCGAAAGTCCTTTTGTTCATGTAACGCGTGTGATGGATAGTGAGAAGAATTACGCTGTTGCACGTGCATGGAGCAACTCGTTAAAGATAGATGGAATTGAACGAAGTCATAAGCGATCGACTAAAGACCCTATACGGCTTGCATACATCTCAAGTGATTTTCATGAACATGCGACGGCGTATCTAATTCATCATCTTTTTAAGTTACATGACAAGCAACGTTTTGAGGTGTTTGCCTATTCGTGTGACTCCCCGTCGGATAGCAGTCTTCGTCGAGAAATTGAATCAAATTGCGATTTCTTTTTTGATATTACCGAATGGAGTGCAGACAAAGCGGCCCAGCATATTTCAAAAAACGGTATCGATATTTTAATTGATTTGAAGGGGCATACTAGAAAAAATAGACTGGATATTGCTGCCCGGAGGCCTGCTCCTTTACAAGTTACTTATCTGGGTTTTCCAGGTTCTAGTGGTGCTGATTTTTTTGACTACGTTGTTGCTGACCCAATCGTGTTACCTAAGGCTGATTGGAAGTTTTACTCTGAAAGTCCGATTCTGTTGCCACATTGCTATCAGATCAACAGCCACACAGATAAGCCCCTAGTAATGACAAAACGAGAGGCGGGTCTGCCTGAGGAGGTCTTTGTATTCTGTTCCTTTGCGAATACATATAAAATTGATCCACTTATGTTCTCTACTTGGATGCGTGTGCTGGGCGCTGTAAAAGACTCTGTGCTTTGGTTATGTGCAAATAATTCTCTGGCAGAGAGCAATCTCAAAAGAGTTGCCCATGAGCATGGTATTGCCCCTCATAGACTCATTTTTGCGCCTTTTGTAAATCAGGAAACTCATCTAATGCGGTTAAGTGCAGCTGATCTTGCGCTAGACACGCGCATATATAACGGTCACACGACAACTAGTGATGCACTATGGGCAGGAGTTCCTGTTCTTACATTGAAGGGAATGCATTTTGCTTCACGTGTCTCCGAGAGTATCTTGCATGCTATTGGGCTTGACGAATTGGTGGTTGATGGTCTTGACGCCTTTGAAGTTGCAGCAATCGAATTGGCTGAAAAAACAGGCAAAATCGATACAATTAAGGCAAGAATTGCCGATCTGAGAAATGTTGCACCCCTATTTGATACAGTTGGATTTGTTCACGATTTTGAGCGCGGTCTCGCAGAAATCCATCAAAAGAGGATGTTGGGTGAGATGCCTTCACCAGTAATTCTGTAGCTAGAAAATTCGGCCCGCAAATTGCAGTGTTATGGATATGCAAAATGGAATTTATCGTCGCTTGATATTTTGTGGACTAGTTTTTTTTGTCGTTGTGTCATCCGCTAATGAAGTTTTGGCTCAACGCACAAAAATAGTGACTTGGAATATTCAGTGCTTTCTGGAGCACAAACTCGGTGAATGTAGGTCTGGAAGGCCCATTCGCATGGAAGTCAGAGCAAAAAACCCAGATCTAGCGCGGAAGATAGCAAATACTGCTGGTCAGCGTAAGAAACAATGGAGCAGGTGTTTTCGTGTTGCACGGAAGAAGCGCCAGTTGCCAACTTGCGATCCTAAGACGGGTCGTACAGTACGTTAGGATTTTTAAACGTTGTATAATTGGCCTTCGATATTTGATTAGTTTTTGTTTTCGAAGATCTTCTTTAGTTTCAGTACGGCACTTTCTGGTGCATCCAAAACGGGTGTTCGGGCCTGATCCTCAATAAGAGGTTTGGTCGGACCCATTGAAAATTGACCAAGCAATATCGCGTCACAATCTTTTGTTTTCGCTGCCGCATTTACCACCAATGCATCATGTCCTTTTTGGTCCCCAGTTGAGATTAATGTCATGGCTGACTCAACAAATACAGCTTCTGTTTGGGGATTGGGTTTGTTGTTCTTTTTTGCATACCTTTGCAGGTCGCGGCCCAATAACCTGTTTGTTCCAGGATCGGTAGCGATGAGTGCGAAACGGTTACCAGCCATAAAGGCTGTTTCGACGAGGGCTTCGAAAGATGTGAGCACTGGAATATCTACTTCCTTACGGGCGATTTCAATAGCCTCGCCAAATAGGGATCCGGTACACAAGATTGCATCGGCATCTGCAGCCACACAATGCTTGACCAAGTTTTTTACTCGCAGCATCACTTTAGGCGGCATTGTTCTGTCTGAATTTAGGTCAATGTAGAGCGATTGATCGTAAATGCTCGTTCTTTCAGCTTCCGGCCAATGTTTTTCGAACATAGATTCGACGGCAGTGATGGCAGGAAGCACCGAATGTATTAATCCAATTCTGACCGCCATCTTCTATCCTCCTTAATTTCTTGTCAGCTTTTCGAAATGTATTTCTTATTTTGGCAAACACAAAGGTAGTTTCTGAACATTTTGGCTCAATATTCTCATATTTGTCTAAGTGAATTAGCGCACGTTTACATGCTGCTGTAAGTATGGGTTCTCTATCCTGTTATGCCTAATCAAGGTATGAGGTTGATGCCAGGAATCAAAGGTATATTGATTTCAAACTATTCATGATTGGAGCTTTGTAAAGAGATCAATAGATTATTGGATCAGACTAAAATTATATATTACTTAGGATTTGGCTGCCACAATTGGGTAATGAGAAAAATACAGAATGCCGCAACTACGATTGTTGGGCCCGTTGGAGTATCAAGTGGCAAAGAACCGAAAAGGCCCGATACTACCGACAATGAACCAATAATTGCTGCTATCACTGCCATTTGTTCGGGTGTGCGCGCAAACCGACGTGCTGTAGCCGCGGGAATAATGAGTAATGATGTTATCAGCAATATGCCTATTATTTTCATTCCTATTGCAATTGTAATTGCGAGAAGGAGTGTAAAGGTGAGGCGAGCAGCCATAACTGGCGTACCTTCCGCACGGGCCAACTCTTCGTGAAGGGAAAGCGAAATTAGTGGTCGCCAGATTGAGGCGAGTACGACGAGGACGACAATGACACCGACATAAACCGTGATTAAATCGAACTTGCTTACTGACAGCACATCACCGAAGAGGTAAGCCAATAAATCAATTTGTACATTTTGAAGCAACGCGAGCACTACCAAGCCAAGAGATAATGCGGTATGAGAGAGTATACCAAGTAACGTGTCGGATGTTAAATGTATGCCTCTGCGTTCTTGCAAAAATACGGTGACTAAAGAGAATAAAATACACGCTATTATGTTGCCTAGTGTTAGGTTAATACCCAACAGAAAGCCGAGGCCGATCCCAAGAAAAGCGGAATGGGCCAGAGAGTCTCCAAAATAAGCCATTTGTCGCCAGACTACAAAACAACCTAAAGGTCCGCTAATGAGTGCTATGCCAATACCGGCCATTAGGCCGGTTATGAGAAATTCATCAATCATTTGATTGTCGCGATTGGACGTGTTCAGCTTTTTTTAGAAAATTGTGTTGATGGTCATGTTGATGGCTATAAACTGCTAAACCTTCGGCCACGTTTGGACCAAACAGTGCTTGGTATTCTGGATGTCTACTGACCGCCTCCGGCTGGCCTTCGCAGCAGACATGTTTGTTAAGGCAAAGCACGTGATCTGTCTTGGACATAACTAAATGAAGGTCATGAGATATTAATAATATGCCGCATTTTCTTTCATTTCGAATTTTGCTGATGAGGGCATAGAGCTCTGCTTGCCCCGAATAATCAACGTTTTGGGTAGGCTCATCGAGGATCAGCAGGTCGGGATCACGAAGGAGTGCCCGCGCTATATGGATACGCTGTAATTCTCCGCCGGATAAATTTGCTACAAGGGTATCGCGGACTTTAGACGCTCCTACCTCAATTAAAGCAGAGTTTATCTTCTCATCACTAAGAGCCATCGTCATTTTCAAAAAACGGGTCACTGTCATTGGCATGTTAGGGTTAGTGGCAAGTTTCTGTGGGACATACCCGACCCTTAAATTTTCCTTTCGTTTAATTTTGCCAGTATCAGGTTTAATAATACCCAGTAAAATATGGACTAACGTTGTTTTTCCTGCGCCATTCGGCCCTATTAACGTAACGATTTCTTCAGTTCTAATTGCAACCGATACATTTTCTAACCCAGCCTGTTGCCCCAACTTCAGACTTATGTTTTCCGCCGTTATCAAGGAGTCCGAACTTTGGTTCATGCACTATCCTGACATTGTGAACAGCATCCACTCACCTCGACTGTATTGAGTTTGACTGTAAAGCCCATTAGGTTTGCCTTTTCAGAAATTACCTTCTTCACATCATCATCTATTACCTCAGCAGCTTGCCCACAATCGTCGCAAACAAAAAAGTAAGAGTTGTGATTATTATTTGACGCAGTAGATCCTATGTATGCATTAAGCCTCGCGAGGCGATGAACAAGACCTTGTTCAATTAAAAAATCAAGCGCTCGATACACTGTCATTGGCGCTAGCCGTTTTCCATCTTGTTTGTGCAACAACTCAAGGAGCTCGTATGCTCCTACGGGTCTGTGACTGCCCCAGACTAGTTCCAGCACGCGCCGCCTTTGAGCAGTAAGTCTTACACCGTGTTCTGCGCAAACCTTTTCAGCATGCGTCAGCGCTGTATTGATGCAGTCCCTATGATTGTGGTGGGGAGGAGGGAAAATGTTATGTGTCGCCATGTAATAACCTCTTTCTATCGCAATCTACTAGAAATCGACTTGACTACAATTACTTTATATTATACCGAACGTTATAAAGTAACATTAAAAAATTCTTTCGGGGTTCAAAAGATGCGCTTAGTTCGTTTAACTGCTGTCATGATTTTTGTAATAGCAAGTGCAGCTTTACCAGCAACCGCTGCACCTAAAGTGGTAGCATCTATTATGCCAGTTCATTCGCTAGCATCGTCATTGATGGAAGGTGTAGGCAAACCAACCTTACTGATACCAAGTAATATTTCTCCACACCGATTTGCCTTAAAACCCTCCCAACGCAAGGGCATTGCGGACGCAGACCTAGTTTTTTGGATTGGTCACGGTATCGAAGGTAGGTTGTCAAAAATCATTTCTAGTAAGGGCACAAGCGCTTTGGCGCTCACCAAATCAGCTGGGTTGCAGATTTTAAAGGCACGGAGTGGTGGTGTATGGGGAAGCGATGATGGACATGACCACCATGATCACCATGGGCATGGAGAACATGCAGACAGCACCAAGGATCTGCATATTTGGTTGGATCCAGCAAACGCCCGCTTAATGGTTCAGGCAATGGTTGCAGCACTTATTGAGACAGATAAAAAAAACCAAGCACTTTATAGGGCAAACGGCAAAAAGTTACTCGCTCAATTAAAAAAGCTCGAAGGTGAGATGCTGCGCACTTTAGCGCCGGTCAAGAATAAGCCGTTTATCGTTTTTCATGACGCATTTCAGTACTTTGAAAAACGGTTTGGTTTGAATGGTGCGGGGGCTTTAATGGTGCACTCAGGGCATCCTCCAAGTGCGAAACGACTGTTTGAAGTTCGTAAAAAAATTCTCCAGGCGGGTGTAAACTGTGTCTTCCGGGAGCCTCAATTCGATGGTCGATTAGCTGTGTCTGTTGTGCGTGGCACGCCGGCAAAAATCGGGATACTGGACCCGCTGGGCAGTGACATTACGCCCGGCCCAACTGGTTACAGTCAATTAATGCGCAGTGCTGCCAAGAATCTCAGCGACTGTTTGAAGAATTAATGGTTCCAACTTTAACTGAAAACTTTCAAAACTGTTTAGGAAAATGTGATGTTATATCATAATATTAGAAAAAAGCTTCGGGGATTTGCAGCGGCTTGTTGCACAGCATCGATATTAGTGTCGATATATCCATCTAACGGCTTTGCACAAGCATCTATGGAAAAGCGGATGCAATTACTCGAGGAAACTTTAAAAGACCTGCTTGATAGAGATGTTGCCAAAGACAAAGAGATCGCCCGTCTGAAACGCGCGCTTGGAAAGAAGCGAGCTATTAAAAAGAATGAAGGACACCGTGGGCATTCGGACCACAGTGGGCACTCGGACCACAGTGGGCATTCGGACCACCATGGTAGTCACTCAGACCCTCATGATAGCCATGACGAATCTCTTGCCTCAACAGTTGTTCAAGGCCGGAAAGTGGCACTGGATTATCTCGGGCTGAGCGTCAATATGGCTGGCGGTTATAGTTCTGAACCAAGCGCAGTTTCGCAGAACTTGACTGCGGGTGGTCACGATCCGAAAGCATCTGGCTTCCGATTACAAGCCGCAGATTTTGCGATGATGGGAAGTGTTGAACGCGCATTCGATGCTGAACTTCATATCGCTTTTCATATCAATCAGCTGACCGGTGCGACAGTTGTTGACTTGGAAGAAGCCTTTATGCGCACAAACAGTTTACCTTTTGGTCTCGACATTGAAGCGGGCCACATGTTTACGGAATTTGGTGTGCACAACCCTAAACATCTCCATGATTGGGAATGGATTGATCAACCTGTAATCATATCAAGGATGTTTGGCCCTGATGGTATGCGGCAAACTGGCATGAGGGTCGGCTGGGAAACGCCAAAGGTTGGCCTATGGAAGGCGCACTTCCATGTTGGAGCTCAAAATCCAACCGGAGAAACAATGAAAAGTTTTCTCAATAATGACGAAACATTAAGTGATCGGACACGGAATAAAGGTAATGTTAACGGACTCGATGACCTCGTTTATTTAACTCGGTGGGACAATAGATTTGATTTCGGTAAGACTAAAGTACGGGCAGGCTTTTCGGGTGTTTATGGCCCGAATACAACTGGGCAGTCCGCAAATACACAGATTTATGGAATGGACTTAACGGTAAAACATGCCCTAGCAAAAAAGTGGGATCTACGTTGGACGAATGAACTGATGTACCGACGTTTTCAAGCAGCGTTTGACGAGGCAGGTGGGTTTGAAGCTGATAATTTGATTGATCATGGATTCTACAGTCAGATAGCATTAGAGTTTAATAATGCGTATTGGGCTGGCTTCCGCTACGAACGTGCAACCGGCAGTGGTGATGAAGATACAAGAGATAGCAATTCTGACTTAGATCAACGCCAACGGTTTTCTCCAATCGTTGGTTGGCGATTTGCGCCCAACGGCAACCTCCGTCTGCAATACAATTACGATAAAGCAGACCATCTGAATGAGGTTGACACTAAAGATGATCCATCAGCTCACGCATTCTGGTTTGGTCTCGATTGGGCGTTTGGAGCGGGATCTAAAGGGCACCACGACCATTAAATCTCAGATCCCTGTGTGTTTATTGTTGTTGTATCGTCGTCGAGTTTAAGCGAAGCTAACATCTTGTGCGATCGCTACCTCGACGTCGGTATCGTTCTGATATATTGAATAACTACTTCCATTAATGGACGTAGTCCCCGTATTACTCCAGTCGCCAGCTATTTCGACGTGGTGCCCCTTTTGTCCGCTAATCACCAATGAATTTTCTTTGCCAGTGAGGTCGTTCATGTCTCCGAAGAGCCCACTTAAGTTATCGTCGCTGAGCGTAAGTGTTGCTGAGTCAAGTGCACTGAGATCGATATGCTCAATATTCTGAATTTGGTCACTACGCAAATTAGTTAGATTAAATATTTGAGTCTCTCCAGTAAAATAAAGCGTGTCAGTGCCAGTACCGCCGTCAATTCTGGAAAAACCTAGCTCCTGAAGTTCAAACGCATCGTTGCCGGCTTCTCCAAACATAATATCCTCGCCACCATTGCTGATAATCGTGTCTCGGCCAGCGCCGCCCTTAATGACATCTTCCTTCTCGGAGCCAATCAAATTATCATTGTCTGAAGTTCCGTGAAGGGTTACGGCCTTTCCACGAAGCAGCACAGAGTTATCATTCTGATCCATATCTAGTATGACGTCATCGCTGAGATTAAAACCCACTACCTTACTGAAGCTGCCGCTTATATTATTGGCCTCGAAGATATTAAAACTATCGCCAACGCCAACTTTGAAGCCGCCATATTCTAAAACCTGTAAAGTGCCATCCAAGTGCAGATCACCATTTACGACGACTTTGTCATGTTCAGAACCAGGTTCAGTGCCGCCAATTTCAACATGAGAAATTGCCCTTTCACCGTTTGTAAAGTTTCCAGCAAATGTAAGTATGCCTGGTGATTGTCCCGCGCTAATTACACCATTGTTTTCTAACGTAACATCCGTATCGGTAGTATTGAGAGTTCCTGTACCACTGATAGTTTGGCCCGATGAATTGGTAAAAGTCGCTCCTGCAGTGTCACTTTGTACCATCAAGGTGATCCCATCTATCTCTATGCTCCCGTTATTAGTGAAATCACCTCCATTTAGCTCAATGGTACTGTTATTTGTATTAAAAATCATGGTTCCGTTGTTTGTATTATCGGTGCCATAAAGGTTAAAAGTCGTATCATCGGAAACGGTGATGGTTTGACTGACCGAATTTATAAGGGCTCCATTGAAAACGGAGCTGTTATCGTTATCGGAATTAAAGTTAATTGTGGTGTTGTTTGTGAGGGTGCCCGCGCTGTCATTAATTGTCAGAGTGCTGCCTGTAATATCAAAAATTCCGGTGTTGGTGAAAGTGTCTGAACGAATGTCCAACGTCGCTGAATTAACCAACGAAATGGCTCCAGAGGAATTGAACTCAGCACCCACGATAGTCGCATCTGCGTTTGCACTTAATGACAAGGTGTTGCTAAGCGTTACTGTGCCCTGATGGCCGAGGGTTCCCTGGGTAAGCGCTACAGGACCGGTAAGTGTTAGCGTATCTCCGCTATTTGGACCAAGCTGGCCACCGTTGATAGAAATAGTGCCGCTTAGTGTTGAATTACTATCTATAAGTAGTTGTCCACCAGTTAATGAAAGCCCCTCGCTTCCGCTAATAGCCGATACAGTGACGGAACTTGTGTTACTTCCGGCGCCACCATCAAATAATACGTTAGTTGTGCTAGCGATATCAGGAATATCAATCGTTGACCCGCTCGTCTCCGGTGCAACATTATTGTCCCAATTAGCAGCTGTAAACCAGCTGTCATCGGTGCCGCCACCATCAAATGAATACTGAGTTGTTTTAATGTCATCAATGTCGATGGCGGTATCAACAACCAATGTTGCAGAGTTACTTGTGAGCGTTTCGAACCCGCTCGCTGTGCCAGTTGAAATCCATGAGTCTACCGATGCAATCTCAAGCCCAGAGGTTTTCCTGTTTGTTGCATCAACCTTTAGAACCGAACCTCCGATTACGTCACCGGTAATATCGGCGGCGTCAACGGTTAATGTCTGATTAGAACCCTTAAGTTCAACCCATTCAAAATTCTTGTAAACGCTGGCAAAAGTTTCTTCGCCTAAATCAACCGCATTTATGTTTGCATCGATCACCAGGGTATCCGTGCCTGTGCCACCATCGACGGTGTTACCATTGGAGCTGTCTCCGGCAGAATAATTTACGGTGTCATTACCCCCGCCGGCATCGATTTTGTCGACGCCGTTACCGCCATAAATTGTGTCGTTACCATTTCCGGTGGTAATTGTGTCGTTGCCTGATCCTCCCTCGACAGTATCACTGCCTGCCCCCGTTGTGATAACATCCTGACCTGACCCTGTCTTGACGGTGTAAATCTCATTATCGGACGATGTAAAATCTACCCCGGTAGAATTAGTGGTATAGTCATAGGTTCCACCACCCGTTGGGGTAACCGTTATGCGTCCAGTATCGCTATCTCCACTATCTCCGTCATCCGGTGGGTCCGATGACTTCGGCGGTGTTCGAGGGGGGGGTGATGCCTCTGGTAAAGATGATGCCGGTGGTTGGGGTGGAGGCTCTGGCGGCAGCGGTGCGGTTGTTGAATTTCCTCCCTTAGGTTCAGAGCTAATATTTCCTAGTTCACCCTGTGTGCGATTACTGGGAGAAGGTTGTGTGGGCTTGGTATTTCCGTCTGGACCTTGTTTGTCAGGTTGTTCCGTTTCTGCCTCTGCCTCTGCCTCTGCCTCTGCCTCTGCCTCTGCCTCCGCTTCTTGACTTTCGTCGCCCTGCTCTTCGTTGGTCCCTTCGCCCTCTGGTTGTGAGCCATCACTGCCTTCAGAGCTCTCTTCGCTGCGCTCATTGCCAGAGCTATCGCCGGTTTCACTGTTTGAACTCTCTCCGTCAGCACCTTCATTTGTATTGTTCCCGGAGGTTCCAAGCTTAGTACCGCTCGAAACGCTTGCAACACTTCCATAGGCTTTTTGCAGTTGGGCCGGATTTAAAGTAAATATCGCACTTGGAGCCGAATTGATATCAGAGATTGAAGTAGTTTCACCTTGAGAACCTAGGGTGGCAGTGCCTGCGTTGGTAGATACAGTCACAGTACCGTCTAAAACTGTGATTTGGGCCCCCTCGTCGGAAATGTCCCCTGAAACTTCTGTTCCGCGAATGCCAATGGTAGCAACTGGCGTGGTAACTATCATTTTTGAATTATCTGTTTTAGCAATTTCACCAGATGCGAATACAAAAACACCTTTTAAGATAGAGAATTGGGACTGGCCTTCCTTAGTGGCGGGGTTGTACACCATTTCGTCGAGTGCCAGGCGAGCTTCATCACCTATTGCAAAAGTTGTTTTATCGGCCAGCAGCATATTGGCGGCGCTATCTTTTTCAGTCTCTATTACATCCCCTTGAAATACATTGTCTCCTTTTTTAAGCTTAACTCTAGTGCCATCGGTGCGAACCGCGAAAACCACTCCTTTTAGTTCCGCAACCACGCCAATGGGCTCTGCCGAGCTTGCTGGAACCGCATTTCCGAGTTGGGCATATTGGGTGTAAGGCGTGGGTAAAATAAATGATTTTACCAATTCGGCTCCCACCGCCTGTTTGCCATCAGGCGAGATTAGGTCCGGTTTTTCAGTTACATCGAAATAATTTTTAACTATCAGTTGGGTGCCATTCACATCCGAGAGAACTAAATCAGCGCCTCTTTTTTGGTAGGTGGCATCCAATAGGAAACTTTTATAGGGAGCCCGCACCGAAGTGCTTGCAATAGCATCAGCTACTGTAACTTTATGGTCTTCGTGCGAAGTAAACACATAGAACTTTTCCAAAGCACGAGAAACAGGCTCTTCCTTAACCATTTACGTAGAACCCCACGGAACACCCTATGTTTTCAAATTGAGACAAACTATGTCATAGATTAAATTAATAACGCGCCTTCCTGTTCGAACATGCAAGAACTATGCTCTAGATTGCTAAAAATTGGAATAATCATTCTCGTAAATATATTATTTATCTTTTAGAAAGCCCCTCATTAGAAGATATAGTGGCGATACATTTTTGCTTTGCAGGCCCTTCATGATTGTTGTGCACTCATTGGGGTCTGCATTCGACTGGAGATAGTTGCGGTTTTTTTTGGCACAACTTATTTTACGGTCTTTTTCCTTAGCGGCATCCACGACACATTTTTAATACTATGTAAGTTAAAGCTATTGTTTCAGTTGAAAACATCTAGGATGAATTCTTATGGTCCAGCGACTCTCTCATCAGGCTAAGCGAGAACAATGGGGTACGAAATTAGGCTTTGTCTTTGCCGCAATGGGTTCTGCTGTTGGTTTAGGTAATATCTGGCGGTTTCCCTACGTTGTTGGTGAAAATGGAGGGGGAGCATTTATTCTCGTTTATGTGGCCTGTATCATTATTTGTGGCCTGCCGATCATGCTTGGGGAATTAGTGATAGGCCGGACGGCTCAAAGTGATGCTGTTGGATCTTTTGGAAAGTTGGCCCCGAGACAAATCTGGTCGGTTGGGGGACTACTCGGGGTGCTTGCCGGGTTCTTTATTTTATCATTCTACAGTGTTGTTGCAGGCTGGGCTCTCAAATACCTGTTTTCTGCCGTAGGCGGTAGCTTGTGGGAAGTTAATATTGCTAGCCATGGTAAATTTTTTGGCACTTACATCTCAGAAGTTTGGGAGCCATTAATTTGGCAAGGCGCGATGATGGTGGCTACGGTCGTTATGGTTGCTCGCGGCGTGAGAAAAGGGTTGGAACAATGGAATCGGGTTTTAATACCTATTTTAGCCACATTGGTATTAGTTCTTGCTGGATATAGCATGAGTTTGGATGGTGCTGTAAAGGGGATTGCTTTTTTATTCGCCCCCGATTGGGAAAAGTTACTTGAACCTGAAATTTACATAATCGCACTGGGGCAAGCATTTTTCTCTCTCTCAATCGGTATGGCAGTATTCATTACATACGGCAGTTATCTGTCGCCAAATACGCGCTTGCCAACTTCGGCTGGAGCTATTGCGACGGGTGATACAGTTTTTGCGATTGTAGCAGGATTGGCTATTTTCCCGGCAGTATTTGCGTTTGGTTTAAGTCCCTCTGCTGGCCCTGGGCTCAGTTTTATCGTGTTGCCTGAATTATTTCAAACGATGCCTTTTGGTGAGGTTATAGGTATTCTATTTTTTCTTCTCTTAGTATTTGCGGCGCTCACTTCCATGGCTTCGTTACTAGAAGTACCAGTTTCTTTCTTTATGAGAATTTTTGACCAGAACCGTCTAAGGACTACATTCTGCGTCGGCTTTCTCATATATTCTATCGGTATTCCATCGTCCCTCGGATTTGGAGTTTTAAATGATGTTAAATGGGGCAGTAAAAGTATTATTGACGTCATGGAATTCTTTACTCTCAATCTTGCACTACCAATCGGTGGTATGTTGACTGCCCTTTTTGTAGGATGGGCGTGGCACAATCGTCCCAGCAGCGGTGTTATCGGGTTTAAAAGCCAAGTATTGGGTGCCCTTTGGCTGTGGTCGCTTCGGATTATTGCACCGATCACTGTTTGTTTTGTATTTCTGCGTAGTTTAGATTTAATCTGACTTTGAGCATTGAACGGCTGAGAGCAGGTAATATTGATTAAAAGGAACTTAAATGGCTGAAGCTATATTTGCTGCGGGATGTTTTTGGGGCGTTGAACAAGCGTTTCGTGACACCACCGGTGTATTGGAGACTGCGGTTGGGTATATTGGTGGTAATTCAAAGGACCCAACCTACGAAGAGGTTTGTACCGGGCAAACAGGACATGCTGAGGCAGTAAAGGTGCAATATGATCCCATGGAAATTAGTTTTGAGGCGCTTTTGAATGTTTTTTGGAGTTGCCACAACCCAACTCAGGTTGATCGGCAGGGTCCGGATGTGGGCACGCAATATCGGAGCGCTATTTTTTATGTTGGTGCTGATCAACGGGCCGCAGCTGAAAAGTCTAAGCGTGCGTTACAGTCCTCAGGTAAATTTGAGGCGGCAATAGCAACACAAATAGTATCCGCTGGTCATTTCTACATGGCCGAAGATTATCACCAGCAGTATTTTGAAAAACGCGGACAGCGGCCACATTTTTTTGGATTATAGGGGCAACGATTGGCGCTAAGTAAATATAGATGGATAGGGTTATTCCGAATACTTAACTTGAAATGAAGTCGACAAAAACCGTAATGCGTTTTGAACCGTTGACTACATTTCTGTGGCGCTTTTTTACTTAAAAAGTTATGCCGAGACGGATCCGTTTTTGCGTGATAATTCAAGTATAAGTGTTGTGAATCAAAAATATTATGATTATTTTAAAATTTTAATAGTAAATATTAAATAATAGTAACAATATTATTATATTTTGTATTTTTGGTATAAAAAATAGTAATGATTTGGGATTTATAAAAAATAAATCCCTATGTAAATATTATTGTAAGTGATTTATACATTATTTCATTTCCTGAAAAATAAATAAACGAGTATTTTGGGATTGATGTATTTGTTTGTGCCGAGCGACAATAAACATTCAGAGGCGATCTCATTATTGGGAGACAAAAAGTAATACAGAATTTTATACATGTATAACTTTTTTTAAATGTATCGCGTTTGGCGATAATATTGAGGTACTATTTACTGATAAAGGGCTATTTATTGATGATCTCGATATACTACCGGCTCCTGATTCAAATCTATGTATTGATGGTTTAACGTAAATATAAATATTATATTTGGTAAATATAGACGCTTCTCTTTGAATTTTATTTTCTTTCATTATACAAAGTATTACGGGCTATAACGTCAAAAATACTAACGAATTCTATAAAAAAATTTAAAAGAAATATTATATAGTAATATAATACTAAATTTTTTATGTACAAAATATTTAATAACATAAAAAAATTGACAGGGACTAATTTTGAAATAATTAAAAAGTATAGAAAAAAAATATCATCATTAACTATGTAATTAGGAATTTATTTCATTTGGAAATAAGTAATAGATCGTGTAAAAGGTGCGAATATTAATGTAATTAGATTTGTTCTGCAAAGTTTGAGTATGGATGTAATGTAGGCTGTTGATCAGAAGCAAAGTACTAAATTGATTGGTGAAAATGTTAAATATATGCAATGTCTAGGTATAGAAAAAAAATGCAATTATTATATAAATTGCCAAAAGAAAAAATAATAATTTACCTTAATTCAATATATTGTGGATTTTCAATTGGCTTTAGCAAAGTAAAAAACGCACCAATTGTAGACCTTGCCCGGAACGCCAATGTATAAAAATCTGAAATACTTGGTTTAGAATTTATTGATGAAGGAGAACGCCGAATTATTTCCACGCCTACCATGAGCTCCTCTGATCTGACGTTGACGGGGCACATTGCCGAGTTAGTACAGGTGTTTTTTAATAATAGGACTGCGCGAAGTCCACTCCTTTGTTATTAACCATACAGTATAAAGTAAAACTCTCAATTATTAAATAATAAAATAAGTATGGGATAATAAAAAAAATTATATAAATAAAATTATCAAAAAAAAATTAAAAATTAAATTTTTACGCATTTAAAAAAATTGGGAAAAAATTGTAGGTATTTAACCATTATTACGAGATCTCAATCGTTTTGACTATAATACTTGTCATCTTAATTTTGAAGGTGAAGAGGTCTATGCTGCATTTTCCCACGATCCGGTAAAATTAAAGGCCTCGCCAGACGTAATTCTTTAACAGTCACCGTGCTGTTATCGATTTCGGACTGACCAAAAAATGAATAGTAATTTCCTTAATGGCCAATTTTTGAGAAAAGCGTATGATCCTACTGACACTAATACCGCTGGGTGTAATAGACAAAGTTCCCTGCCGAATTTGTATGAAAGTGTTAGCTGTATGGTTTCCGATGCGGAATCGGCGCTAGGGGCCGGAGATATCGTTGTGGCCGAAAGTCTTCTAAGGTCGGCCCGTCCAGCGCTCCTAAAAATGGTGAAATACTTCATCTTCTAGAGCTAGCGGGTGCAAGCGGTGGGCTGGCAGATCACGTAATAGCACTTTTACGTCGGGCTGTTACATCTGATATGGATCAATCGATCTACAGGGTGGCACTCGGTGCCGTGGCGGATGATAATGGGCGACCATTGGAGGCATAGCGAGAATATAAGATTGCGTTATCCATCGATCCCATACTTGTCAAAACTCATTTCAATTTGGCCGATTTGCTTATAGAAACTCGTCGGCTAGATGATGCAGTCCATTCATATCGCGAGGCGTTGGCAGTTCAGCCTGATCTCGTTGAGGCACATTATATTCTTGGTTCGGTTCTTGATGATCTTGGGCGACACGAAGAAGCGGCAAAAGCCATGCAAAAGGCATATTAATTAGCGCCTGAACTGGTTAATGAAGAAATTCAGATATGTCATTAATGAGCCAGTGAAGGTCTTACGCGGTTTCGTCGTCATCTCTTTCCGTTTGTTTAATTTGATGAGATGTGAGATGCCCTTCGGCCTTCTCTTTCTCATTAGCTATTCTCAAGCGGTCGGCTTTATTTTGGCCACTCAAGGCGCGTTTTTCGGCTGACGCGGCTTGTTTTTGATTTCGTTCTTTACGTTTGCGAAACTCCCGCAAGTTGACGATGTTGCCCATGAGTAAATGCTCCAGCTTGATAACGACACTTACTAACTTAGCAAGTTGATTTGTAAGAGTCCCCGATGGATTGTGCAGAATCAATAAGTAATCGACGGGTAAAATGGGGAAAATGGGGAAAACTTTTATAATGCACACCTATTGAGAAGAGGTGTTATTTAATTTCTATGCTTAGACGGCAAAAGACGTTATGTCCAATATTTAGTGTTGGGAGCTAAACAAGTCTGAAACCCAAATATCCCGAGAGAAGATAAGGCAAAGAACTTTTTTTGATATTCCATCGGTTTTCATGGAGGAAGTATCACCCCAGTTTTCTAAAGGTAATATTGAATTGGTTATAATCGGTAACATTTGCTCAGTTTTCACCTGACATGAAAATGTGGTCATTGTTCGAGGGGCGCGGCGGATCGTCTCATATATGTGAAGCCTGACTGGAAGCGTGGTAATAAAAACGGTATATGTAAGAGAAAGTGTGTGAGTCAGCACACGTTATATACGCTTTAATATTCGTAGTGAGCGAGGCAGTAGTTTTAGTAATGGATTACGAGGGCTTTTTTAAGCAGAGGATACAGTCGCTTAGACGCGACGGTAACTACCGTGTTTTCGCTGACATCGAACGTGAGGCGGGTCGTTTTCCAAACGCCATTCGTCATAATGATGAGACAGCCTGCGATGTTACGGTTTGGTGTTCAAATGATTATTTGTGTATGGGCCAACATCCCAAGGTCATAGCGGCAATGACTGGTGCACTTGAGCGGTGCGGCGCTGGGGCAGGGGGCACTCGAAATATTTCGGGTACAAATCATTATCATGTGTTGCTTGAACGAGCATTGGCTGACCTCCACTGCACGGAGGCTGCGCTTTTATTCACATCCGGCTATGTCGCGAATATGACAGTTTTGTCTACTCTCGCTGCGTCGATGCCCGGGTGCGTAATTTTTTCAGATTCTCATAACCATAATTCGATGATCGAGGGTATCCGCCATAGTCGAGTTTCGAAACAAATTTTTAATCATAACGACCCAGAGGATCTTGGCCGTAAGCTCGCAGAGGTAGATCCCAGTATACCAAAAATTGTGGCTTTTGAATCTATTTACTCTATGGATGGCGATATAGCTCCAATTGCCGACCTTTGTGATGTTGCCGATGAATATGGCGCAATGACATATCTGGATGAAGTTCATGCTGTAGGTCTCTACGGGGCACGTGGTGGGGGGATTGCTGAGCGTGACGGTGTATCTCGTCGCATCACGGTGATTCAGGGAACTCTTGCTAAGGGTTTCGGTGTAATTGGGGGATATATAGCTGGTTCTGCTGCCTTAATTGATTTTATTAGGTCTTTTGGATCAGGCTTTATATTTACCACAGCGCTTCCTCCCGCGATTGCTGCCGGCGTTCTTGCCAGTATCGAGGTAGTACGTGGGCAAGAGGGGGGCGCCATGCGCGCGAAACACCAGCTAAACGCTCGTAGCTTAATGGCTAAGCTGCGAGAAGCTGGGCTTCCGGTTATGCCGTCGCAAAGTCACATTGTTCCGGTATTAGTCGGTGACCCGGTGTTATGTAAAGATGCCAGCGACATGCTACTGAATGAGTATGGGATTTATGTACAACCTATTAACTACCCTACTGTTCCAAAAGGTAAAGAACGGCTGCGCATCACACCTTCGCCTGAGCACACCGAGGAGATGATGGACGACTTAGTGTGTGCTTTAGAAAAGGTGTGGGAAAAATTAGACCTTGGCTTGCCATCATCTCGGGCCGCAGCGGAATAAACAGCTGTTGGATACTTAATAATGTATCGCGACAATACGCTTATCCCGACCGAGGCGATAAGGCTCGCTGCTCTCGGGCGTTTGATGGAAGGTTCTGTGGGTTACTCAGAATTAGCCAATGAAGTTCGCCATTTTGTAAGCTCTGTGATTGGTCCATCGTTAGACATGCTTACTCCGTCGTTAGAGTTAATTCGTCTTGAAGGGCTCGCACATAGCACTTCAAAGCCATCCCAGGGGCAGGTCTCAGAGATTGTTATCACTGCCGAGGGTCGGGAAGTTTTCAATACCCTAATGACTTCTAATGTGCGTGCCCCCGTAAATGATGTCTCTAAACTTGTGATAGCATTAAAGATGCGTTTTCTTCATCTGCTTGATAGTGACGAAAGGGCCAAACAGATTGAGATGCTTTCCTGTATGTATGAAAGTGAACTTGTTCGATTAAAACAATTAAAGTCGTTACACATCAAGGGCCGTTTCGCTGACTGGCTTGGTTTTGAAATGGCTCAATTACAAGCTCGCCTAGTATGGTTTAAAGAGCAAAATGGTTAAAGATGCTGACCTCCTGTAACGAACATTTCAGCTCCGGTCACATACGAGAAATCCTTGCTACACATGTGATATACGCAAGCCGCAACTTCCTCGGCTTTACCCATGCGATGCATTGGTATGCGATTAATTAAAGGTTCGTATTCAGCACCTATCATATCGGTTTCAATTTCACCTGGAGCGATAGCATTAACGCGAATGCCGAGGGATGCAAATTCAACAGCAAGTTCTCGGGTTAAGGCAGAGAGCGCGGCTTTCGATGTTGCGTACGCAGATCCCGCAAAAGGGTGAATTGAATGCCCAGCTATAGACGTAATATTTACCACAGCAGCCCCGCGATCTTTTGCTCCCTTGCCAAGTGCTGTTGCAAAACCTCTACTCATTGCCAAAGGTGTAAAAAAATTCAACTCAAATACACGCCGCCAAGTATTTAAATCGCCGTTCAAACACCCAAGACGTTCTTTAAACTCCGTCTTAGGAGATACAGCGGCATTATTCACAAGTGCGTGCAGCGGATCACCACCAAGAAGTCGATTGGCCTCCTCAATAAAGCGCGCAACATCTTGAGAGTTTTCTAATTCTACCGGAATATGACCATGCCAATTTGGATCGCGTTGACATGCATCGGGCACTTCATCGCGGCTGCAGGTTATTATTCGCCAGTCCTCGTCCGAGAAGCGTTTAACCGTTGCGTGTCCAATTCCGCGACTAGCGCCGGTGAGAATGAGTGTTTTTGGAAGTGTCGGCATGGTGATACTCTAAGGGTAAAGTAATGTCTTTTTCCACATCTTTCCTTCAAGTCTATAGACTTCGCGTAAGTGTAACCGAAAACACCGGTCTTGCCAGAACTCCAATGCTTGTGGCTGAAGTCTCAGGCCGCTCCAAAATGGTGGGCGTTTAATAGTCGAACCAGCAAATTTTTCTGTATGCTTAGCCACGGATTGTTCAAGGTCTGACTCATTGTTCATCGGGCGGGATTGATCTGATGCCCATGCCCCGATCTGAGATCCCCGTGGTCGGCTCTCAAAGTATATATCAGCTTCTTCATCAGATACCGGGAATAATTGCCCCTCTATTCGTACTTGGCGTTTGAGTGACTTCCAATAAAAAAGTAAAGCGGCTCTTGGTGTTGAATGAATTTCCGTGCCTTTACGACTCTCAAGATTGGTGTAAAAAACAAAGCCCTTTTGATCGTAGGCCTTCATCAACACCATTCTACTGGATGGCTGCCCATCTGCTGATACCGTAGAAACACTCATTGCTTCTGGCAGTTCTGGTTCACTTTTTTTTGCCTCTTCAAACCAGTATGAAAATTTGTCGATTGGATCTTCGCAGGTCATTTGCACTCGCATTTGAATTTCCCAAAACCATTGTATATAGCTCTCAATCTAGTTAAGTCTAATAATAAGCTTATACAAATCGATTCCAATATTCTGATGGCTAAATAATGTGTTATTACGCAAAATGTTTAATATTCTGCTATTACAGAGAAAAAGTAATCGAAGTCAAATTGAGCTGACATTAGAATTAGGTAACAAACGAGGTAAAAACATGAAGATAAAAAATTTCGCTCCTCTAATTGCAAGTATTTTCATCCTGTGTTCATGTCAAGGCGCAGGGCAAAAACAGCAGGCTGGTACCGTAATTGGTGCTGGATTGGGAGCATTGGCCGGATCACAGATTGGTGGAGGTGGCGCCGGGACGATGGCTGCCGTAGCAATTGGTGGTTTACTTGGCGCTTGGGCGGGAGGTTCCCTCGGACAATCCCTTGATGAAGCTGATCAAGTAAGACACAGTAATGCATACCAAGCGGCGCAAACTGCACCGTTGAACCAGCCGGTGAGTTGGAATAATCCTAACAGTGGTGCCTCGGGAACTGTTGTAGCAACGAGAGATGGCCGTAACCAGTCAACTGGGGCCTACTGTCGGGAATTTGAGCAAACGATTACAGTGGATGGCAAGACTGAGACTAGAAAGGGACAAGCCTGTCAGCAACCTGACGGCAGCTGGAAGGTTCTTTAAAAGACTGTTGTATCACGTATGGGAGATCGGGCGTCGGAATACTCGCTCGCGCGAGTTAATTGATAGGCGGGCTTGTGATGAAGGATCCATATAGCGTTATTGGTGTAAATAAAAACGCGACGGTTGCTGAGATCAAGAAAGCCTATCGTAGTCTTGCGAAAAAACTACATCCTGATGTCAATCCTGGTGATATTTCTGTTGAGAAACGTTTCAAAGAAGTTTCGGCAGCTTATCGGCTATTATCGGATGCCGAGCAAAGAGCAAAGTTTGATCGCGGAGAAATTAAACCCGATGGTTCTCCCGCATATGAAAACTTATTTCGCACTAATCAAGGGGCTCGGAATCGTAGCAGAAGCGAGGGCGGTTTCTCTTTTGGGCAGGGTGGCTCAGATTTTGATCTGTTCTCTGACTTGTTTGGCAACCACGCAAGCCACCGGCGGCGTCCGGCAAAAGGTCGTGATCTGTCATTTTCGTTAAACGTCTCGTTGGAGGATGCTGCTAAAGGCTTAAAACATCGAATAAAAATATCAGGTAATAAGGTTCTTGATGTAAAAGTTCCTCCTGGTACTACAGATGGTCAAGTGCTTCGGCTAAAAGGGCAGGGAGAACCCGGTGTTTTTGGCGGGCCGGTGGGAGACGCGATGGTAACTATTCGTTTAGATACCCACCCATTCTTCACTCTCAACGGGCGTGACATTTATCTTATTGCTCCAATCAGTTTAGATGAAGCGGTTTTGGGAGCAAAAATTACTGTCCCTACAATCGATGGTAAGGTCGCACTCAGTGTGCCGAAGAATACAAGTTCAGGCCTCAAACTGAGGCTTCGAGGAAAGGGTTTAGCCCCGAAGGGAAAAAAAGCCGGAGATTTGATCGTTACCCTTAATATAGTTCTTCCAGATCCTGTTGACTTAGAACTGGAGGCTTTCATAAATAAATGGACGGGCGGAGAAGGTGAAAAATTGCGAAAAAAACTTGGACTTAATGACTAGATTATTACCATTCACGGAAAATTGAGATTTTGTCGCTCGTTTAGGGCAATAATTTACGTCCACGGTTGGGCGCTCAGTCACTGCGAAAATCGAATTATCGCACCCATTATCCTAAATTGCTCCCCAAAGTCGTTTGCATAAGAATTGTTACTTTGTTTGATCGAAGCATTTTTTACTGCTAGAATAAAGAGTCGCAGCAGCTTTATTATGTGCTTAGGAACTTGGCGGCAGGTTTGATCAAGCATTGGAAATCATTTAGCTTGATTTGCGTTGAACATCTTTGACCGAGATCACTATGTGGTTAAAATGGGTTTCGGTTGTCTAGCAAACCTATTGTTCTGTGTTTTTGGGAGTAGAATTTGAGCAATCCGACGAATTTGATGGCAGGTAAGCGTGGCTTGGTGATGGGGGTTGCCAATGATCGGTCAATTGCTTGGGGTATAGCAAAAACGCTTGCCGAGCATGGGGCTGAACTGGCTTTTTCCTATCAGATTGATCAGCTCGAACGGCGGGTTCGTCCACTCGCAGAATCCATTGGTTCGGACATGCTTATTAAATGCGATGCATCAGATGATGACGCACTAGATAGTCTCTTTGCCAACATAGAGAAGAAATGGGGTAGGCTTGATTTTATAGTGCACGCTATTGCGTTTTCCGACCGCAATGAATTGACTGGTAAATATGTGAATACCAGCCGAGATAATTTCCAACTCACAATGGACGTGTCCTGTTATTCATTAACAGCGCTCTGCCAACGAGCCCAGGAATTAATGTCCGATGGAGGAAGTATAATTACTCTTACCTACTACGGTTCAGAGCGTGTTATGCCCCATTACAATGTGATGGGTGTCGCCAAGGCTGCTTTGGAGGCGAGTGTCCGCTACCTAGCGGTTGATCTGGGCGCACAAGGAATACGAGTTAATGCTATTTCTGCAGGTCCCATTAAGACCCTCGCCGCTTCGGGCATTGGAGACTTTCGTTATATACTCAAGTGGAACGAACTGAATTCTCCGCTTAAACGTAATGTGAGTCTTGACCAAGTGGGGCAATCGGCTTTGTATTTTTTATCCGATCTCAGTTCAGGGGTCACTGGTGAGGTTCATCACGTTGACTCTGGCTACCATATGGTGGGTATGGTGGCAGTCGATGCTGCTGAAGAAGTTGGCAAACTGCTGAATGGCCTGAAGCCCAAGGACAAATAAATGTCTAAAAATAGTTTTGGCCGGCTGTTTCGGTTTACTACTTGGGGAGAAAGTCATGGGCTCGCAATTGGTTGTACCGTTGACGGGGTGCCCCCAAGACTTCCGTTGCAAGAGCTAGATATACAGCATTGGCTTGATAAGCGCCGACCAGGTCAGTCTAGGCACACAACCCAACGTCGAGAACAAGATCAGGTGAAAATTCTTTCAGGTGTTTTCGATGGTATGACTACTGGAACACCAATAAGCCTACTAATTGAAAACACAGACCAGCGGTCCCGGGATTATGGGGAAATCAAGAACAAGTATCGGCCGGCTCATGCTGATATAACCTACGATCGTAAGTACGGGATTCGTGACTATCGAGGTGGAGGGCGTTCCTCGGCCCGTGAAACGGCAATGCGCGTGGCTGCAGGTGGGATTGCGCGGAAAGTGCTTGGAAAAAATGTCGTAATTCGCGCCGCACTTGTTCAAGTGGGTCAATTAAAAGTTGACCGTGACCAATGGAATTGGGGAGAGGTCGACAAAAATCCATTCTTTTGTCCCGACGCGAAAAAAGTCGCAGAGTGGGAGAGTTTGATGGATAAAACACGCAAAGACGGTTCGTCGCTTGGAGCTGTCATAGAAGTGGTAGCGTGCGGCGTTCCTGCTGGTTGGGGTGAGCCCATTTATGGTAAACTTGACGCTGAGCTTGCGGCATCCATGATGAGTATTAATGCTGTTAAAGCCGTGGAAATAGGTGCAGGGATGGAGGCGGCCTGTCTTAGAGGTGAGGAAAATGCAGATGAGATGCGGTTAGGGAATGACGGTGAAGTTGTTTTCTTGTCGAATCATGCTGGTGGGGTTCTCGGAGGAATATCATCCGGCCAGGACATTGTGGTGCGGTTTGCTGTTAAGCCGACAAGCTCTATTCGTATTCCAAGACGAACCGTTACATCGGATGGTGATGAGGTGGAAGTTTCAACAAAGGGGCGACACGATCCTTGCGTTGGGATCCGAGCAGTGCCAGTGGGTGAAGCGATGATGGCCTGCGTTTTGGCTGACCAGATGCTGCGTCATAAAGCACAGTGCGAATAAATACTTAATTGTAGACACGCCCTTTCCATTCACCGCCTCTTTTAAGGTAAAAACGACGCGCTGAGTCAATAGTCATCAATAGATAAATGAGTCCGGTAACTGGAAGTAGAAGGCCATACAAGGATTTGACATTGTATAGTCTCAAAGTGGGCCGATATGTGTAGACCATGATGCCCCATGCGCATCCAGAGAAAAGCAGTGGTAAAGTTAAATCATGCAAGAATGCAAAACAAAACACCAATGGTGGAGCTACATAAACAACAGTCATCCCTATTATTGCTAGAAATAACAACACAAGGGAATGGTGAAGTTGTGTATATGCTGAACGTGTAACCATGCGCCAGATTTCCGCCAAGTTGCAATAGGCGCGAATGCTTCTGGTAGTTGTTGAAAGACCGAGCCATATCGAGCCATTATCTTTCAATTTACGAGCTAATGCACAGTCATCAATAATAGCTGATTTGATGGATGTAAATTGGCCTATTTTGTCCATAGCTGCTTTCCTAACCAACATACAGCCACCGGCTGCTGCAGCAACATGGCTATTCGAGTCGTTGACCCTATTAAAGGGAAACAGCTTTTGAAAGAAAAAAATGAATGCAGGTATTAAAAGCCAATCCCAAAGACTATGACATCGAAGTTTGACCATCAAAGAGACAAGATCCAACCTATCTTTTTCGGCCTTCGTAACAAGACGAGTAAGGTTGCCGGCATCATGATATACGTCAGCATCAGATAAAAGGTAATATTTGGCCTTTTTTTTGATGGTGCTATTTATTCCTTGTTGTAGGGCCCACACCTTGCCTGCCCAAGCGCTTGGAAGTTGTTTGCCAGAGATGATTTTGACTTTATCACCCCCCTCGAACTGTGCTGCGGCACTCTGAGCAACTTTGATTGTTGCATCACTGCTCGCGTCATCAATTAAAATTATTGAAAGTTCACCTTGATAATCTTGTTTTAATAATGAGCCTATGCAGCTGGCAACAACATCCTCTTCATTTCTTGCTGGTATTAATGCGATTATCGAAGGTAGGCTGATGGTGTCCCCATCTATCGGCAAACTTTCTAGGCGCTGATCGGCGAGCCAAAAATGGAATCGAAATAACCAAAGGTAAAGCCAAGCCCCCAAGGTAGTAATGCTAAAAATCCAAAGAAAAAGCTCAATATTGTTCATAGTGTGCGGCTTATCGGTAAGAGATAAATGACATACAGCTTAGAGGTCCATTCAGGATAACATCTGAAGTCTAGCAGGTTTAGACAGTTCGTAGGAGTACTGATATTTCGATATTTTCGTTTCAATACATCTCATTGTAAAATGAATAAAAACTGACTTGGTCTAGAGTGTTGCACTAGATGTATCCAAAAAATAAGTTTTCACTATTAACTGAAAAATCAGCCGCGGATTTAGCTACAGAATTATTGCCTCTTTCGGGCGCCAACACATTGGATGTGGGCTGTGGTACAGGAGAATTTTCATGTTTTTTATCTCGGCACGGTGCTAACGTTTCGGGGATTGATCCAAATCCCGAACGTATTTCTGCGGCTTCAGCTCAGGCCCGTTCAATGGGTTTGCGTGTAAATTTTTATGAGGGGTTCGCCGAAAACCTGCCATTTGCAAATGACGAATTTGATATTGTAATCTTCTCGAATTCTTTACACCACGTCGATATTGAAATGATACCCAAAGCTCTGGCTGAGGCAGAAAGAGTACTCTCAAAATTGGGTTTTCTTTACATTATGGAACCAGTCCCTTCTGGTGGTTATTTTAACACTGCTCAACCTGTTGTTGATGAAACCCACATTCGTTCAGTCGCGTACGACAATATTCAGGGTTTGGACCGAAATTTCTTTACTTCGGTACAGGAGGTTTTTGTATCGACACCAAAAATGCATTACGATTTTTCAGACTTTTTGAGCACGCAGACCGCGCGCAATCCACAGCGGGCTAAATTATACGAAAGGCATAGACGTGAGGTAGAACTGAGATTTAGAAGGAATGCAAAAAAAGTTCCTGAAGGTTTTGTTTTAGATGCAGCAATTCGAATAAATTTGTTCAGAAAAAACGAAAATCGAGGTTGCCCAGTGGAGGTATAATTTATTTCAATGGGAGACTGTAATTTATGGCTAGAAATGGAATATTTTCGTAAATCATTTAAAACTAGATCTTGAATAACTGCTCACAAAAATTTGGATTTATTTTTTTATAATATTTTTGGCTCTGGCGCACGGTGTATCTATAGTTGACATCGTTACCCGGAAAAAGAAGCAGCCATAAAAAATTCTTTGTTACCTTTAGGGCCAGTGATGGGACTTTCTGTAATTCCAAGTACCTTCCAATTCCTTTGATTGTTAACCCACTCTTTTATTTCCATGCAGACACGTGTATGAATTTTGGGGTCACGCACAACGCCTCCCTTCCCAACCTCTGACCGTTGTACTTGGAATTGAGGTTTAATTAATGCAATAAGGTTGCAACCGTTAGCTGCGAGTTTGAGAGATGGTGGCAAAATTTTTTCCAATCCTATAAAGCTAGCATCACAACTGATAATATTCACTGCGTTTGGGATCAAATCTGAGGTCAAGTAACGCGCATTAAACCCCTCAAACACTTCGACCCGCTCATCTATCCTAAGAGACCAGTCAAGTTGTCCTTTCCCGACATCAACAGAAAAAACCTTTTTGGCATTATTTCTGAGTAACACATCGACAAATCCGCCAGTAGATGAGCCTATATCTAAGCAAATTTGACCCTTTGGTTTAATTCCGAAGTGTTGAATGGCATGACTTAATTTGATCCCGCCTCGTGATACAAAAGGGTGGTCTTTTCCCTTAATATCTATGCGAGTGTCTGGTGATAAGAGAGTGCCAGCCTTCTCTATTCTCTTCTCACCGGAGAAGACTACCCCAGACATTATAAGAGCTCGTGCTTTGGTGCGATTTGAGGCAAGTCCATTCGCTACAAGTATTTTGTCCGCGCGTTCGCCTTTGGCCATAAAAAAAGTTACCCGTTAGTTGCGTCGAGCTATGACAAACTCTGCTGTTGCACGGAGCAGATTTGCGCGATCATCAAATGACTCCAAATGACCTACTGCGCGGCTTGCAATGCTCTCAGCCTCTTTACGCGCACCATCCACTCCAAGAATTGAAACAAAGGTAGCTTTTCCAGCATTATTGTCTTTTCTCACAGCTTTGCCTGTCTCCTCTATATTTCCTTCAATATCGAGCAAATCATCGGCTATCTGAAAAGCCAAACCAAGATCATTGGCATAGGCTATGAGGGCTCCTCTTTCCTCGTCGCTTGCTTTCCCCAAAATAGCGCCTGCCTCACATCCGTACTCAATAAGCGCCCCTGTTTTCAATCGTTGCAAGTGGGTGATATCTTCAAGATTTAGTTCTTTTTTTTCAGCTTGGAGGTCCTTCATTTGTCCACCAACCATTCCGCGGACGCCTGACGCCCTAGCTAACATATTCACTAATTCGATTCGTATTTCAGAATCCCGATGTGTCTCAGGCTGTGCGATAACTTCAAAGGCTAATGTAAGTAAAGCGTCGCCTGCAAGTATTGCTGTTGCCTCATCAAATGCTTTATGCAGCGTTGCCTTTCCACGCCGCAGGTCATCATCATCCATGGCTGGCAAATCGTCATGAACAAGTGAATAACAGTGGATTAACTCTAATGCGGCGCCCGTGCGGAGGGAGTTAATTTCGCTTACCCCAAACAAACCAGCGCTCTGCTTTACTAAAAAGGGGCGTAGCCGTTTGCCTCCACCTAAAGCGGTGTAGCGCATTGCTTCATAGATACGATCTCCCGCTGACCTATCTGGAGTTAAAATCGTATCAAGCATGACTTCCACATTATCGGCCGTATTAGTAAGGGCAGCTTTAAGGTTGCTCATGATGTCTCAATATCAGCTGGTGTGATTACGGGTTGGCCGTCACGATCGAGCGAAATCTTGTCAATGCGGGTTTGTGCTGAGCGTAACTTTTCTTCACAGTGCTTCTGCAAGGCCGCGCCTCGTTCGTAAGAATCAATTGACTCGTCCAGTTTGCTGCTACCAGATTCGAGGTCACGAACAATTGATTCAAGCTCCTCAAGGGCATCCTCAAAAGACATTTCCGAAATACTTGTTTTCTTTGCGGCCATATTTGCCTCCCTCATGCAATCAGCCTTTTTAATGTTTGCAATCTTAATTGCACCACCCGAATGACGCAATCAAATGTCTTTACCCAGCATCTATTAATGCAGCCACATGGGCAGCGGCACTGCGACCTAGCGATTCAAGGTGGTAACCTCCTTCAAGCGTCGACACCAAACGACAGTGGCAATACTCAGCAGCTATGGCACAAAGCTTATTAGTCACCCAATAGTAATCATCATCTATAAAGTTTAGTGAAGCTAAGGGGTCATCTGAATGTGCATCAAAGCCAGCAGAAATGAGCAACAAATCTGGTAAAAATTCACGCAGTGCTGGGAACACAATGTTTTCCATCGCATTGCGGAATTCTTCGGAACCTGCATATGGCTTAAGTGGAACATTTATGACGTTACCGGCTACCCCCCGCTCGTTTTGATTTCCGGTACCTGGATATAATGGCGATTGATGGGTTGAGCCAAAAAATAAATTAGGATCATTCCAAAATGCAGCTTGTGTTCCGTTACCGTGGTGAACGTCGAAGTCAATTACTGCAACACGTTCTAAACCGTGAACACAGCGAGCATGTGCCGCTCCCACCGCCACATTATTGAAAAAACAAAAACCCATAGCACGAGAATACGTAGCGTGGTGCCCTGGGGGACGAATAGCGCAAAATGCATTTTTTGCTTTCTCTGCCATAATTGAATCGATCGCGGCACAGACAGAGCCAGCGGCTCGTAATGCTGCTTCGTACGAGCCGACACTTGTGTAAGTATCGTTATCAAAAACGGCGGCACCCCTTTCCTTCATTTCCGCGAGCGCCCACGTGACATAGGAATAGTCGTGCACTCGAACAATTTGCTCAACAGTTGCTAGAGGTGGCTGGCAATATTTAAGGGTTTTGAAATTTGGCGCATCAAGTGCCGACAATATTGCGCTAAGTCTCTCAGGGCATTCCGGGTGACCAACGTGCGGATTATGGCCAAAGCAAGCATCATGAGAATATAAAACAGTAGTCATATAAATATAATGGCCTAAATTAAAAGCATATCAATGTATTACTTAATTAATATATGGTTGCTAGATAATACGTCTCAAAGTCCTAAGGTTGAAGATGGAAGATTGCGCGGAATATGTTGCGATTCAATAAAAGATTTCTCTTAATCGTCTTCCTGGTTTTTGGCATTTTTAATGCTGTGTCAGGAGAAACAGTTTTAGCGAGTGAAAAAAAAGATACGCGTGCGAGAATATTTGTTGAAACGGTTGCGAAGAGCAGAGTTACCGAGACGGCTCCGGTTATCGGCAGATTTGTTGCTCTTCAGCGTGGTGCTGTCGCCGCTCGGGTGAGAGGTACAGTTGCAGAAGTGCTTGTAGATGTTGGCACGCGGGTTAAAGCCCAGGAGGTGCTTGCTAAACTTGATGTTAGCCGCCTAGATACAGCCAAATTGATTAACGAAGCAAGGCTGAAAGAGGCAGATGGCTCACTTAGAGCTGCCCGCGCACAGTTAAAGTTGATAGGTGAGGAATTGCGGCGTAACAAAAAACTAAGGGGGTCCGCAGCTTTCTCGAGGGCACGTTTGATTGATAAACGCAACGAATATACGAAGTTTGAAAGTGAAGTAGCGGAAAAAGAAGCCGCAGTCTCTAGCGCTAAAGCCAATCTTCGAATGGCCGAAATTGACTTGAACTATGCTAATATCCGAGCGCCTTATGACGGTGTTGTGGCTGAACGCCATGTTTCACTCGGAAACTTCGTTCGCGTTGGCGACGCAGTCGTAACTTTGGTAAATGACGCTGACCTTGAGGTTGAGGTGAATGTTCCTCAATCCCGGCTTAAAGGTATCGTTCCAGGTACTAAAGTGACAATTCGCTTCGGTAATGGATTATTTAGCGAAGCGGTGGTCAGAGCGATAGTGCCAGAGGAAGATCCCTCAACCCGTACGCGATCAGTTCGGTTAGTTCCAGATATCAATGATAGATTTACTAACGGGTCACTAGCAGCAAATCAGTCTGTTACCATCGACGTTCCCATTGCTCAATCAAAGGATATGACGACTGTTCACAAGGACGCTATTATCGTTAGCGGTCAGTCATATTTTGTTTATGTCATTAAAGATGGGAAAGCTTGGCGTCGCAATATAAACTTGGGCCAAGCGGTTGCCGATCGGTTTGTCATCATCTCCGGGCTTAAGGATGGTGAAATTGTAGCCACAAGGGGTAATGAGAAGCTCAAGCCTGGCAAGAAAATAAAAATAGTAGAAAAATAACGGGGGAGTCGATGGACATTATCCAATTGGCGATTCGCCGCCCCATGGCTGTGATTGCAGCAGTAATCATGGTTGTTCTTTTTGGTGTTGCTTCTTTGAGTTCGATTCCGATACAGCTTTCACCAGATATAACCAAGCCCGTTATAACGATAGTGACACAATGGCCTGGCGCGGCACCAGCCGAAGTGGAGCGTGAGATCATCAACGAGCAAGAAGAAACGCTGACAGGTCTACCGGGATTAAGTCGTATTACAAGTAGGGCAGAGACATCCCGTGGTAGGATTGAGTTGGAGTTTGAGATTGGAACTGATATGGACAAGGCTTTACTGCTTGTGTCCAATCGTCTCGATAGAGTGCGTGACTATCCCAATGAGGCGCAGGAGCCAAAATTGCGTCGGTCGGGAGAGGATGATGACAGGATTGCCTGGTTTCACATGTCTCGTATGGAAGGAAATACAACTCCGATACACCATTTTGGGGACTATGCCGAAGATGTAATTCGCGACCGTCTCGAACGCGTTCCTGGTGTTGGGACTGTTGGGGTGCGCGGTGGTGGCACACTGGAAATGAGGGTAATCATACAGCCTGAGAAAATGGCGCAATATGGACTTACTGTGCCTGAAATACTCACCAAGCTTCGACTGGCTAACATCTCCGTTACAGCTGGTGATGTGCAGGAGGGAAAACGGCGTTATGTGGTTCGCACAGATGGAGAATTTCGTAGTACTGAAAAAGTAGGTAGTGTTGTGCTTCGTGCTGCGCGTGATAAACAAACTGGCCGAACTGCAAGGGTACTAGTCTCTGATATTGCAGATATCAAGTTTGGATACTCTAGCCCCATCCACCGGATACGTACCAATGGGGAGCCGGCTATCGCAATGTTCGCCACCCGTGAGTCTGGTTCTAATATTGTAGAAACGATGAAGGGAATCCGGAAAGCTGTCAAAGAGATTGCTGAAGATGCGGCCAAGCAGGAAGGATTAAACTTTCGGCAATTATATGATGAAACCGTTTACATTGACTCTGCGATTAATCTTGTTGTGCAGAATATATGGATCGGGGGTATATTTGCTGTCGGTATTTTATTTCTTTTTTTGCGATCAGGAAGAGCAACCCTGGTTATAGGGATCGCTATACCGGTTTCGGTGGTTTCCGCCTTTGTGGCCATGGCGATACTTGGTCGCTCCATCAATGTTGTTTCTTTAGCAGGCATTGCTTTTTCGGTGGGCATGGTGGTTGATGCCGCGATAGTCGTTCTTGAAAATATTTACAGATTACGTCAGCGTGGCGAGCCCGCTTCTGTTGCAGCCCTTGTTGGGGCGAAACAGGTGTGGGGGGCAATTATGGTTTCTGTTGTTACTACTGTCGCCGTGTTTATTCCACTTTTATTAATGGAGCGTACAGCAGGCCAGATTTTTCGTGACATTGCAGTTGCAATTTCAGTCGCGGTGACATTATCACTCATAGTTTCGATCACTCTGATACCTTCACTCTCCAACCGTTTGCTAGCCCATGATGGTACTAGCAAAGGAAGCAGGTATAAAATTCCATTAATCGATGCCTTTGGACGTTGGTTTGTTGCTGAGGTTCTAAAGCTGACAAACAAAATAACTGAAAGCCGCCGCCGCGCTTTCGGCGTGGTTGCTGGAGTGACTGGTTTTTGCGCTTTTTTTGCCTGGATACTGTTACCGTCTTTGGAATATTTACCCGAGGGAAATCAAAATTTAGTAATTGGTTATATTTATTCGCCAGCTGGTTACAATCTCAAAAGTGTCACTGAGATGGCAACTCGTATGGAAGAAAAAATAAAACCTAATCTTGCCTCAATTTCTGGGCCTCATGCTGATGTTGAGAGCCCTCCGAAATTGAAATATTTTTTCTTTTTGGCATTTCGGCAACGTACAATTGTTGGTGCTAGAGGTATGGATCCAGAGCGTGCGCGAGAAATGGTTCCATTACTCCGTGATTCTGTGAAAGACGAGCCTGGGACGAAAAGTACATTTCGGCAGTCTTCAATCTTCGGCCGCAGAGCTGGTGGTACCCGCAGTATCAACATTGATATAAAAGGTCCTGTGCTTGAGGATATCTCACAGGTAGCCCAGCGTATTTCAGAAGTGATAGAAGAACATCTGCCGAACTCGCAAGTTCGTGCACGACCGCGCATTGAGGTGGGAGAGCCGGAAATCCGCGTATTACCCGATCCTATTCGCCTTGCTGACAATGGTATATCCACGAAAGATTTAGCACTGTCTGTTGATGCTTTTAATGATGGAGTTAGGATCGCTGAGATTAATGTTGGTGGCAAAATAATTGATTTAATACTAATGGGCCCCGAAACCGATGTTGGCACCACTCAAGCGATACAAAATCTACCAGTCGTTGTAAGTTCCGGAAAAATTTTACCGGTGTCATCTTTAGCAAAGGTTCAAGTCACTACCGGTCCTACCGCTATATGGCATCGTGAACGCCAACGCGCTATTACAGTGCGGGTTCGACCCGCTAATGATATTGCCCTAGGGGATGCAATAAATATCGTACGTGACAAAGTGCTTACGCAAGTCACAGGTGAAGGGTTACCGCCGGGAATCCGTTTCCAGCTTACGGGGACAGCTAAAGAATTAAATGCCACTGCCGCCGAATTAAAGTGGGACTTAATTTTAGCTCTAGCCATTGTATTCCTTTTAATGGCGGTGCTATTCGAAAGTTTCGTATATCCATTAATTATTGTTTTTTCTGTTCCGCTTGCTGCTGCCGGAGGTGTTTTGGGACTTACCATCTTACGTCTGTTTGATAGCGAGCAGCGGCTAGATATGCTGACAATTCTAGGGTTTGTCATTCTCATTGGCATAGTTGTTAATAATGCAATCTTAATTGTTCATCAGGCTTTGCATCATTACCGTGAAGAAAAAATGGAATGCCAAGAGGCGGTTATGGAGGCCACCCGCAATAGAATTCGTCCCATTTTTATGTCAACCCTCACCAGCGTTTTTGGCATGTTACCGCTTGTTTTATTTCCGGGTGCAGGATCCGAAATTTATCGTGGATTGGGTTCGGTGGTTGTTGGCGGATTATCTTTTTCTGCGATACTTACGCTTGCTATTGTACCGCCATTACTGAGCATAGTAATGCAAACTGTTGAAAATTCACGAGTTAACAGAGCTAAGAATAAGGTAAGCTCTTAACGGTTGCAGGCTGCTAACATTCCTGGAAGAAAATATTTTTTAAAAATATTAATTAGACCTAACACCAAAAATTTGAGTGTTAAGCGAACACGTCAACCATTTTGCCCAGTGTACGGCTTGCCTCAGTCTGACTCTTATTATCATTACCAATCTCACGACTTTGCGCTGTTTCCACTTGATTTGTTGTGCGTGCATCCGGTTGGAACCTTTCACTCTGACCCGAAGTTATAAGGTTTTCTTGATTTTGGATTTCGGTCGAACGTTTGGGTTGATTGGCGGCGTTACGCTGCACATCTGTTTCACGCTTGTTTGTGCCAGTGTGAGCCACATCCAACGCATCATTGCCGCTTAATCCTGTGATGTCAGTCATGTAAGATCTTAAACCAAAAAAGCTAATATAATTACTTACGTTATATATTAAGCGGGATAAAAACAACCCTTTCAAGACTGAAAAGAAATTGTCGGGGGTTTAAGAAGGATTCAACGATCTAGAGAATGTCGTTTCAATATCTAGAAAGTAACTGTCGCGGGGATTTTGGGACGTGGCCTGTTACTGCGAGCTTAGCAAGTGCTTGCCATGTTGCCCGTGGGTCCATGGCATCCTGCAATTTAATATTGTACGCTATTCCGTGCAGTAGAGGGAGATTGAATGTGATATATTCTAAAGATATTGCGCCGGCGCTTGGGGCTGAAATTTTTGGCATTGATCTTGCCAAACCATTAGTTCCAAACATCGTGCAAGAAATTCATCAAATTTTTTTAGACCGATCGGTGCTAGTATTCCGAAACCAAGCTCTAACGCCAAAGCAGCAAGTTAGATTTGCACGTTACTTTGGATCGGTTGTCCCATATCCATTCCTTAAAGGCCTCGAATGTTGTCCAGAGGTTCTCGAAGTGATTACCCGACCGGAGGATGGTGTTAACTTTGGTGGTGGTTGGCACACCGATACTCCATATCTGGAAATTCCATCACTGGGCTCTGTTTTGTATGCGAAAGAACTGCCGCCTGTCGGGGGTGATACTATTTTTTCCAATATGTATCTGGCGTATGACGCACTAGACAGAGAGACCCGAAGTTTTTTGGATGGGCAGCAAGCGGTTCACTCTGCAAATAAGCGCTACGCAAAGCCGGCGGATCGTTCTCAAATATATGGTCAAATAAAACAGGCTGGGAACAAGAAAAACATGAGCTTGGAAAACTACCATCCAATTATCCGCACGCATCCTGAGACGAGCCGCAAATCACTATTTGTGAGTTCTCTCCACACAACAAGCATTAAGGGAATGGAAGAAAAAGCCGCCGACTCACTGCTGGCACGTCTCTATGAGCATCAGGCCAGTGATGCGTTCACCTGCCGTGTCGTTTGGGAACCAGATACATTAGTAATTTGGGATAATCGTTGTGTTCTTCATAATGCATTATTTGATTATGCAGGTTACAAACGGCGTATGCACCGTGTCACAATTGAAGGTGATCGACCAACCTAGAAATTGCGGTGTTAAAAAATTACTGCGATACTCTCAGATCTTGAGAAACAGTTCTAAATCTCAGAGCTATTCGTCCATTGTGCTTCTGTGTCTCTTATTTTCAATGCAGCAGAAATGATTGGGTCTTTCATCTCAGGTGGGATCACTAAAATACCGGTGGTGTCCCCAAATACAATATCACCGGGGCGGATTTGAACGCCATCAAGATTAATTGGTTGATTATGCGATAATGTTTCGAGGTCCCATTGGCTCTTTATTGGCGAAAATCCCTTACAGAAGACTGGAAAATTAAGTAATCTGATTTCGTCTGCATCCCGGGTTGCTCCATTTATTACCACACCAGAAACGCCGCGTGGCTTTGCCCGGTTACAATGGTTCTCTCCCCACGTTCCAGTATCTGTACGCCCTGCAGCATCAATTAGTATAATCTCTCCTTCGCTTGCAAGCTCTCTGGATACCTGTGCGTGGGTTACCAAGGCATCGGTATGATTTGCAGAAAAATGTTTTGGTATTTGTTGAACAGTGAATGCGGTGCCCGCCATCCGTTTTCCTGAGGGACCAAGATATGTGTAACCATGAAGTACGGTGCGTGGCAAAGCCATACCTTCCATTGCATCGCTTATATGGCCTGATTGTAGTTCTTTTAGGTGCTCGTAGTCTTTGGTGGATAAGGGCATGAACCGACTCTTATGAAAAATTATCAGATATATGATCATCACGTTGCGTCACTAAGTCACGTAAGAACGTAATCGATGATTTGCGAATATAATACTGCCATTTTTTCAGTAGGGTTGGTTTATTTTACAACGATTAATTATTAAAGCTTTATACGGAATGTGCAGACGTTTCTCTCTGTCAATTGAGAGCAACAAAGTAAGCGACGTATTTAGCTGTAATCACAATCTAGAATCATAATCGTAGAATATTATTATACATCGTGCAGTTTTGGCATACGTCGCAGTTTAAATTTGAGTGGTGCTCGGTAGAAAGAGTTATCCTGTATCTAGCATTTTCGAGTTCACAAATATTAGGCGGATATTTTTCCTCTTATTTTTAGCATGCACTTGACAATGTTCATGTTTTGTTCTTATTCTGATCTCCCATGGAAAAGAACTTAAAAGTATTTAGGGAAAAAGATTTGCGTGCACTGAAAGCGCGGATCCATAAGATCGAGCGGCCAAAAAAGCGACGTTCTGAGTCTTTAACTTTAGGGCTGAAAGCAATAGATTCTACACTGCCTGAGGGCGGAATCGCTTCATCAGCAGTGCACGAGGTAACTGGCAGCTCCGGCAATGGATTTGCAGCATTTTTAGCCGGTCAGGCTTGCCGCAGTAATAAGCCCATTCTTTGGTGTGTTGAAGGCGACTCTTCGAAAATGCTGTACGGCCCTGGATTATTGGTATTCGGGGTCAAAATGGAACTCCTTATAATGGCACGTTGCCGAGGAACAGATGAAATTCTTTGGGCAATGGAGGAGGGGCTCAGGGAAAAATCCATTGGGTTAGTAGTTGGTGGTTTGTCGAAATCGGTTTCGTTAACCGCCAGTCGACGGTTACAACTGGCAGCCGAGGCTGGTTGTACGATTGGACTTATTTTGCACGATGGATTGTCTGAAGAGATTGTAGCTCCGAGTGCGGTGACAACGCGCTGGCGAGTAAACTCTCTACCAACCCTTAAAAATGGGACAATGAATAATAAAACGCACTGGGGTTTATCACTTTGCCGTTGTCGGAGTGTAGCAAAAAAAAGATCTTGGGATGTGGAGTGGGACAATGCGACGAATACTCTCGCTTTGGTTTCCGATGCTAAGTGTGGAACGTTGGCATCGTCAAACAAAGTATGCCTCAAAAACAAAAAAATCATTGCCAGTACCAATAGTTCTCACGGAGTACATTAACGGTGTTTGCTTTGTTTCTGCTGCTAGTCATGATGCTTTGGCTTGTGGTGTTACTCCTCGAATGTCTCTTGCTGATGCGAGGGCATTAGAGTCCAATTTGAACATAGTGCCGGCAGACCCACGTGCAGATATTAATATGCTCGAAAGAATAGCGAATTGGGCTACTCGTTATACTCCGTGGGTCGCGATCTGTGGCCGTGACGGTTTATGGCTTGATATCAGCGGCTGCGCACATTTGTTAGGCGGCGAGGAGGCTCTGATAAAAGATCTAATCATGCATTTAACCAATTTTGGTTTCACTTCGCGTTTCAGTATTGCTGATACACCTGGGGCTGCTTGGGCTATAGCCCACCATGGGGGCGAAGAAAAGTTGATTGCTCCTGGTGCACAGCGATCGGCATTGGCCTCTTTACCCGTGATTGCGCTACGCATTGGTAATATGAAATCAGTCGAACTTATTCGTCTCGGCATTAGGAGTATCGGTGATCTTTATGCTCTACCGCGTGCTACTCTGGCGAAGCGGTTTGGCAGGGTAATTGGCGAGCGGCTGGATCAAGCACTTGGACGAATGCCAGAGCCCATATCACCTCTTCGCCCACTACCTAAATATCGTGCCGAATGCTCTTTTCTCGAGCCGGTCAGCCGAAAAGATAATATTGAATCCTGCCTACTTCAGTTGTTGGAAGATATTTGTTCAGCTTTAGAATCTGCTAGCCAGGGTGTGCGGCAATTAATTCTTGATTTATTCCTAGTTGAGGGAGCTACTAAAACACTTCACGTTGGGACGGTAAGGCCGGTTAGAGAAGCCAGATGTATAGCCAAACTTTTTGCTGAGCCACTCAGTAAAATAGACTCTGGCTTTGGAATCGAGACTATGATCCTTTCTGCACAGGTTGTTGAACCTCTAACAGAATCTCAGATTAATGTCTTGTTCGACGAGAGGGATGAGGAAATAGTTCCTCTCGCACCTTTGCTCGATAGGTTAGGCAGCCGGCTCAATTTCGAGCATGTGACGAGATTGGTGCCAAGAGCTAGTCATTTGCCAGATCATGCCGTGAGGCAGGTTTCAGTTGCAGAAAGCAAAATGCACGGGTCTTGGCCTGAGACGCAGATCCGACCTCTTGTTCTTTTAGATCAACCAGAACCCGTAGAGAGTATTACTGGTATTGCGTATTATCAGCCACCCAAAGTATTTCGTTGGCGTCAGAACAAGTACAGTGTGCGCGCGACAGAAGGGCCAGAACGAATAGCCCCAGAATGGTGGCATTGTGACAGAGGTTGGGCTAAAGGGCTTAGAGATTATTGGCGCGTAGAAGATGAGGAAGGGCGTCGATTTTGGTTATTTTGTGAAGGTAGAAGAGATAAACGGTGTAATTCATTGCGTTGGTATTTACACGGATTTTTTGCCTGAAATGTATATAGATGCCCCCGACTACGCTGAGATTCAGGTGACTTCTAATTTTAGTTTTATGCGTGCTGCCTCACATCCAGAAGAGCTGGTAACACAGGCTGCCGCGTTTGGTTACAGAGCAATCGGAATTGCTGATCGCAATAGCCTCTCGGGCTTAGTGCGTGCACATGTTGAGGCAAAAAAAGTAGGGATTCCTCTGCTGGTTGGTTCTAGGATAGACCTTAAGGATGGCGCTAGCATGCTTGCGTATCCCGAAAACCGTTCAGCATACGGACGATTATCGAAACTAATTACGTTAGGTCGCCGTCGCTCACCGAAGGGTGAATGTGAACTTTACCGTGAAGATATATTGAAATACGCCACTGGTATGGTTTTGGTCTCCATACCTCCTCGAGATTGCAATATTGAATTTGAGGTAGAGCTAGCCGCATTAAATGCAGCTGTTCCCGGATTTGTATATCTTGCAGCTAGCCATTCGCTTCGCGGTGACGATGACGCACATTTGGATTGGCTGTCCAAAGTTGCAGCACGTACGGGTGTACCAATGGTTGCTACGAATGATGTTCTAATGCATCGAGAGTCTCGCCGTCCTTTGTTAGATATCCTGACGTGCATTCGTAAGAATGTTACCGTTGATACAGCTGGTTATTGGATTTCGCGCAATGGCGAACGACGAATAAAATCTAGAGAAGAGATGGGGCAACTGTTTTCGCATTATCCAGGTGCGCTTGTGCGTACAGTAGAAATCGCCGAACGCTGTCACTTTTCACTTGATGAACTCACCTATGAATATCCTAGTGAGGTCACGTCAAGTGGTAGAAGCCCCCAAGTAGAACTGGAACAGTTGACAGATATAGGTTCTAAAAAGCGTTACCCAGATGGGATTTCAGAAAAAGTTAAAAATCAAATTTCTCATGAATTAACGCTGATTGGTGAACTCGGTTATGCACCTTACTTTCTTACTGTCTATGACTTAGTTAGTTTCGCACGAAGCAAAGGTATTCTCTGTCAAGGTCGCGGTTCCGCCGCCAATTCAGCTGTTTGTTTTTGTCTCGGTATAACCTCAGTGGATCCATCGCAAAGCGATATTTTATTTGAGCGATTTGTTTCTTCTGAGCGTGATGAACCGCCAGATATTGATGTTGACTTCGAGCATGAGCGACGAGAAGAGGTAATCCAGTATATTTATGAAAAGTATGGCCGCGAACGAGCTGCAATGACAGCCGTAGTCATAACTTATAAAAATCGTAGCGCGATTCGCGAGGTGGGCAAGGCATTAGGGCTATCCCAAGATATTATCGATGCCCTATTAGAGCAGTCTTTAAGCTTATTACGCAGTGATATCGACTTAGACCGGCTTCAGGAAGTTGGTCTTAATCCTGAAGATCGGCGTCTTCGCTTGACGTTACGCTTAGCGTCAGAATTACTAGGATTCCCTCGTCACCTGTCACAGCATGTTGGTGGTTTTGTGATTAGCCGTGGATTACTTTCTGAAATAGTGCCACTCGAAAATGCAGCTATGGAAGGGCGCACAGTGATCGGCTGGAATAAGGACGATCTTGATGCTCTTGGTATATTAAAAATAGATGTACTATCTCTCGGGATACTGACCTGTATTAGAAAGGCATTCGATTTATTAAAAAGCTATTATGCGGTTGACTTTGATTTGGCATCTATCCCCACAGAAGATCCAGCTGTCTACGATATGCTATGTGCAGCTGACTCAATAGGTGTATTTCAGGTCGAAAGTCGAGCGCAGATAGCATTTTTACCACGAATGAAGCCGCGTTCATTTTACGATTTGGTAATTGAAGTAGCGATAGTGCGACCAGGACCAATTCAAGGGGACATGGTCCATCCTTATCTTAGGCGACGGAATGGTGAGGAAGAAGTAAGTTTCCCTTCCGAAGAGCTCCGTGATGTCTTGGAAAAGACGCTTGGTGTTCCTCTGTTTCAGGAGCAGGTAATGAAAATTGCTATTAATGGTGCCGGTTTCAGTCCTAACGAGGCTGACGCGTTACGTCGTGCCATGGCGACTTTCCGCCACACGGATAATATCCATGCTTTTCGCAGCAAATTTATCTCTGGTATGCTTACTAATGGCTATGACTTAGATTTTGCCGAGAGTTGTTTTCAGCAGATTGAAGGGTTTGGGAGTTATGGCTTTCCCGAAAGTCATGCAGCGAGTTTTGCTCTTCTGGTCTATGTCTCAGCTTGGTTGAAGTGTCATTACCCAGCCATTTTTGCGACTGCCCTACTTAATAGCCAACCGATGGGGTTTTATGAGCCAGCACAAATTGTAAGAGATGTTAAGGAGCATGGAATAGACGTACTGCAGCCGGATATTAATTATTCAGACTGGGACAATATATTAGAATCTTGCGATGCTGGTATTGCTATTCGACTTGGGTTTCGTCAAATCAAAGGTTTTCGAGAAGAAGATGCAATACGGTTGATTGCTATGCGCGGCAATGGTTATCGTGATGTACCTTCGGTGTGGCTACGATCTGGTCTCAGTCTAGCAGCTCTGCGAAGGTTAGCGCGGGCCGATGTCTTCAATTCGGTTGGGCTTGGACGTCGTGATGCGATGTGGTCGGTGGCGGGACTTGGAGAACAGCCTCCACCATTATTTTCTAATGCTATGATAGAAGAGGAGACTAATGAAAGCTCTCCAATAAAGTTACCAGCGATGCCACTTGGTGTAGAAGTGGTCGAGGATTACGAAACGCTGCGTTTAACATTAAAATGTCATCCGTTAGAATTGCTTAAACCACAGTTGAGCGAAGTGGTAAGTGCTAAAAGACTATTATCGTTAGAATCTGGGGCTCGGCATTCTGTCGCCGGACTAGTACTCTGTCGTCAAAGGCCCTCTAGCGCTAGGGGAGTCTGTTTTTTAACGTTAGAGGATGAAACTGGTATTGCAAACATAATTGTTTGGCCTGAAAAATATGAATACTTTCGCCGCCAAATCTTAAGCGCGCGGTTAATGAAGGTTAGTGGGAAAATTCAAAGTGATGGTAATGTGACCCACCTTATTGCTGATGAGATAGAGGACCTGTCAGTTGTGTTGGATGAGCTCGGTAGTGAATGTCAAAAGAGCGTTGAGAGTAAGTCTATGTGTGAGATTAATAAGGGAATACCAAAATCAAATGGTTCGAGTAATATACTTGCATTACGCTCTGTTTCGTCTTTCCCCACTAGGGAATAATATTACAAAGATAAGGTAAAGGTGCTGTTCCTATCACGCAATTTCTATTAGACCATTCCTACCATGCCAACATTTTTTAACCGATATTTTAATAGGCCAAAAAATTACGCACTTTACCGGCGACTTCGATCATGCACGATGATTGGAACTTATGGACGTTTCGAGGATAATTTGTTAATTGCGGAACGCCACATGCGGAAAACAAAAATCGAAGGCGATTATGTAGAATGTGGAGTATGGCGAGGAGGTATATCTTTTGCAATGATGCATAGCCTCAAACGCTACGGTGTGACCGGTTTTCATCTTTTCGATAGTTTTCAAGGATTGCCGATGGCCACGGCTATGGATGGAGCAGACGCTTTAGAGAAGCAAAAGAACGACGAGTTATGGTTTGATGGTAACACTGCAAGTTATGAGAAATTTTTGAAAGACCTGAAACAATTTAGACCCGAAGGTGTTGACGTCACTGTTCATAAAGGTTGGTTCAATGACACTTTGGCTGATTACCCTTCGGATGGATGTATCTCTGTTTTGCGACTCGATGGTGATTGGTTCGAATCGACTATGATTTGTTTTGAAATACTTTGGAATAGAGTGGTGGCAGGTGGTCTTATACTGATAGATGATTATTATGACTGGTCCGGATGCACAAATGCGGTTCACAAGTTTTTGGCTAAAAAGTTCGAAGAGGATTCAAACTTCTATTGTCCGCTTCAAAGTACTAAATATGGCCTTGCATACCTCGTGAAGCCAAGCTAGCCAAGTGCTTTCAAGTGAAATGTTTTGAATATTTGAAGATCAAGAACATAATAATTCACTTGAAGAACTTGTATGTCCGTTACGACGAAAACATACCCAAATGATTCCACCAGAAATAGTTGGTAGGCATTATACAAAATACGTAAAGAATCGAAAAAATAATTCCAAGCTGTGCACAGTGTCTAATGGGTACTTTTGTAAGAATGATCCCGGCGAAGATAGGGGCAGCCTGATATGGTACTATTATTATGAAAAAGCTATTTATTTGACTCATTAAAACCGTTTCTAACGGCCAGCCAGTTGCTTTGGCAATGCTATCAGCCATTGGTGCAAGTACAGCAGGGACACCGGCTGGATTGAGTGCAAAAGAGAGTATGCCGCCAATCATGGTCAGTGCGCTGAACTTGAATAAATCAGTTTTGTCTTCGAAACCTACTATTTCAATTAAGGCTGCTGCTAATATCTCGGCAAGGCCGGTATGAGCTACGATAGCCCCAAGACCAATGATACCAGCGACGAAGAACCATGGAGAATAGTTTGCTCCTTGCACTAGTGCGCGGCTTTCGACCAATTTTAAAAATGGCATTAGACAGATTATTGAGGTGCCTAAGCCTATCCAGCCGGGCGCAATGCCATGGACTTTGTCGGTGAGCCAAAAACTCAAGGTGAGTAAAAGAATTATCAAAAGCCTAACTCCTTCAGGCGTTATCTTTGTGGCCGTTTGCGCTACAAAAGGTTTCTCCAGTTCTGGTTGTTTGCTGCGAAACATAAGTAACGTTAGGGTGAGAATAACAATAAAACTTCCGAATCCCGCTACCGTGAAGTGTAAGTTCATGAAATCCGTGTAATGAAGCGTAATCCCGTGTATGTTTTCTGAGGCACCTGCAAGCACTACATTCGGAACAGTTGCCGGCAGTATACTCAAGGCAGGGAACACTGTGCAGAAACAAAAAGTCAATATGAGCCCTGACCTTGCCCGGCTATTCGTCTCATAACCAAGCCGTTCTGCTATTTTAGCTACAACCGGTGCTAATATAACAACACGACCCATGGCGGAGGGCATTAGAAATGCGCTGCCAAAACCTGCCACGCCCATGCCTAGAACTAGTCCAGTGTATGAGTGGCCAAACCACTTAACCGCTCCTTCCGCAATATTCGCTCCTATTCCCGATTTTTCAACCGCAATGCCAATAACAATTCCGGCAAAAACCAACCAAACTGCACCTGAATGAAATCCCGAAAATATTATAGACGGCGGTGCTATCGAAAATATGAGTGCAAGAAAAAATATAATAAAACTTGTGAGGTGAAGTGGGAGGATTTCGGTGGACCAAAGGCCTACGGCTAGAAAGACAAGACCTAGTGCACTCAGCGCTTGCGGCGGCCAGCCCTCCGGTGTCGGTAAACACAGCAAGAATATGCACGTTGTAAGACTAATGCTAGAAATTATGAATTGCCAAGCTCTCATGGTGCCGACGTCTTTCCGCAATCATGATACTTTTCCATCACCGCAAAAGCCGATCATAAACACCAATTGTGTCCGTGATTACGGAGGCAACCCCGAATTCACTCTCTGCTAACAGTCGGCCTTGACGCCCCAATTTTTGACGTAGAACTTTGTTGGTTGCAAGTTCCGTTAATGCATCGGCTAACGCCTTAACATTTTTTGCTGGGCAGAGGAGTCCCGTAACTTCGTGGCGGCAAACTTCTCTGCAACCGGGCACATCGCTTGCGACGATGGCACGACCACAGGCTGCTGCTTCTAGGAGTGATTTTGGCAAACCCTCACGATAAGAAGGCAGGACACCAATATGAGCTGCTTGATACTCAGAAGCTATATCCGTCTGCGGACCGGCAATGTCGACCACCCCCTCGGCTTTCCAAGAATCAAGTACTTTTTGGGGTATTGCGGAGGGATTTACGTCGGTCGGTCCGACTAATCGAACTTTGATTGGAATATTCCGTTTGCTCAGAATGCGCGCCGCCTCTACTAACTCTCCTATGCCTTTATCCCATAGCATCCGTGAGACGCAGACCGCTACTGGTATGCCGTTAGGTTCGGGTTTTACACTGAATTTTTTGAGGTCTACGCCAGATCCTTTTATGAGGGTAAGGTTTTTCTCCTCAACACCAATTTCATTTTTATAAAGCGATATATCATCGTGATTTTGCAAAATTGTAAGAGTGTTTTTGCGGTTCATGAGAAAACGAAACATTCGCCCTGTTGTTTTGCGCACTAATCTTGCAAAAAAACGCTCTGATATGAAAATGAAACCCATGCCGCCTAATGCATTAACTACAGCGGGCATCCGGGTGATCCAAGCCGCAATGGCACCATATAGCGAGGGTTTGAGGGCTACATGATGAATTATGTCTGGTGTTTCACGTCTATATATTAGGATTAATCTACAAATAGTCATGAAATCCCGAAACGGATTATGCCCACTACGCGCAAGATTTAATGGAATCACCCGTATCCCGGCACGCTGAATGACTTTCTGGAATTTACTCACCTGAGTTACAACGGCTACTTCAGCACCGGCTTCAACAAGGCTTGTGCCCAAGTCAAGGCGATGTGAACAAAAATACCAGTCCTCGCTTACAACAAGCAGGACCTTTTTGTTACGCATGGTCACTGTTATGTCCACCTATCAAGCCATGCTTGCGCCATTAATACACCCCACAGCGCCTCTTGGTAATTTCCAAAACCATCTAAGTGCTGCTGCCAAGCAGATCGTATAACTTTCGCTTCAAATAAACCACTGTTCTTAAGACGGCGTTCATCTAGGAGGTCCTCCGCCCAATCGCGCAGCGGACCCCTTAGCCAAAGATCAAGCGGGACCGCAAACCCCATCTTAGGGCGTTCCATTAATTCATTGGGTAAATATTGTCTTAGCACCTGCCGGAGAATGTATTTTGATACGCCTTTTTTTAGTTTCAAATCACTTGGTACCCGCGCCATTAGTTCGACTAAATGATGGTCCAGCATAGGTACTCTCACCTCAAGGCTAACCGCCATGCTAACTCGGTCAATCTTCGTTAATATATCATCTGGCAAATAGGTAAGACTATCTTGTTGAGCCATCTCTGCAGCAAAACCTAGCTTGTCTGTGTTGTGCCAATCAGCAATATTGGGCAGTGAACCATTCTTCACTGGTTGTAACCCTTGCCAATGACTCACCAAGGCTTGGTAAACTCCCCTTTCATCAGCTTGCTGCAAAATTGCGCCCAGTTTATGGGCTTTAACACCAAATGTATTGGGCCGTTTCGCTTCTGGTAACAACTTCACTAGCTTGTCCCACAAACGTGCATTAGGGATTTGCATGGTCTTGCCGATAAAGTGACGCAGTGCATAGGGCATCCATCTTGTCTTTTGCCAAAACTTTGGTGCTGTTCTGTAACGGTTATAGCCAAAAAAAACCTCATCGCCACCATCACCAGACAGCGCAACAGTAACATCGCGCCGAGCGAGTGCAGAAACAAGGTAGGATGGAAGAGCTGATGAGTCGCCAAAGGGTTCGTCAAAAATATTCGGGATATCTGAAATTAGATCTAATGCTTTGTTTGGATGCATGACAACTTCAGTGTGATCTGTGCCGAGATATTGTGCGATTTTTTTTGCATGATCCGCTTCATCATATGCATTGTCTTCGAATCCTATTGTAAATGTGCGGATACGTTTTTCTTGTATCTGGCTCATCATTGTCACTACTGCTGTGGAATCCAGCCCGCCAGATAATAGTGCTCCTACGGGAACATCGGACACTAGGCGTCGACCAACTGCTTCTCTTAATGAGTTATCTACTGCTGAAATTAAATCTCGCTCGCTTATATCAAGTGATTTGTTTTCATAATATCGACGAAGGTCCCAATATTGGGTTATTTGTGGCTGGCTACCCGCTGTTACCTCGAGAAAACAACCAGCTTCAAGCTTATAAATGTTCTGATAAATCGTTTTTGGTGCGGGTACATAATTGAATTGACAAAAGAGATTAAGTGCTTCCCTATCGATCTTGCGATTCCAATCTGATAGTTCGCAAAAAGGTTTTAGCTCCGAAGCGAAAACAAATCGGTTTCCCGTGTGGCCATAATAAAGCGGTTTTATTCCAAGACGATCTCGCGCTAACCAAAGTTTACGGTCTACCGTATCCCAAAGGGCAAATGCAAACATACCAATACATTTTTTTACGGTGCGTTCGATGCCCCATTTCATGCAGGCTCTAAGCAATACCTCGGTGTCTGATTGGCTGCGAAAAGAAATCCCCTCGGTTTCTAAATTAAGTTTAAGATCTTTAAAATTATAAATTTCTCCGTTGAAAATGATTACATATCTTCCATCACCAAGTGTCATCGGCTGATCTGCGGCTTCGCTAAGATCTAGGATTGAAAGGCGTCGAAAACCAAGACTGATGCCAGTTTTGCTGTCAGCCCACACGCCCCCTCTATCAGGGCCACGATGTCGCAAAGTGGTTGCCATTCGGCACGCTTGTTGCTCTAGTGTCTGTTTTTCACCTTTGCCGGTGTCCTCGAGTAATCCTACTATTCCGCACATAACTCACCCTCAGTGGGTTCTGGGCTGACGATTAAAACACCATTGCCAATGCGTGTTTATAAACACATTTATTTTACCGAAAAAGAAATACATATATAAAGTAATAAATATAAAGAAGAAAAAATTTTACTTATTCTTAACACAATAAAAAAAATGTTATTGTAAATACTTAATAAAACGGACATAATTCTAAATAAAATAATGTATTAAATAAATTACTTCATTTACATTATTTCTTTTAGACTGCAGTTACCCCCCCGTCGATAACAAGTGTCTCACCAGTGACAAATGCTCCTGCGTTAGACGCCAAAAATACCACTGCCCCAGCAACCTCATCAGGCTCACCTATCCGTCTGAGGGGAGTAGAAGCTGTGCGTTCCGAGAGGATTTCCTCATTTTCCCAGAGGGCGCGCGCAAAATCAGTACGTATAAGCCCTGGCGCGATACAATTAGCGCGGACATTTTTGGGCCCGTACTCTGTTGCCAGATTACGTGCAATTTGCATGTCAGCAGCTTTTGAAATACCGTAGGCGCCGATCAACGGACGGCCTCGCAAACCGCCTATCGAGGATATGATAGTTATAGAGCCTCCTTGGATGTGATCCATCTCTGCTATTACCATGTTGCAAAGCCAAAAGTTACTTCGAACGTTTGATTCCATCGTTTTGTTGAAGGCTTCATCGGATATGTCAGCAGACGGTCCAAAATATGGATTGACTGCAGCGTTACATACCAAAATATCAATTGTGCCGAATGTTTCTACGGTTTTGTCTACCAAAAATCTCAATTGTTCTTTGTGATAAATGTTGCACGGGATTGGGATAGCTTTAGCACTATCGTTGGCCCAGTTCCGGGTTACGTCTTCCGCTACTTGATTACATGCACTGGCTTTTCGCGAGGAGATCACGACATTTGCCCCATGTTCTGCCAATCGATTAGCGGTGGCGCGACCAATACCTTTGGTCGATCCTGTTATAATTGCAGTTTTACCGGTAAGGTCGAAAAGTGTCATCACGTTAGTGTCCTCTGGTAGTAATTTTTTAACTCTAGGGCAATGTGGGTTGAGTCTTTTGACCGAGGCCAATTGATTTAAGAGCTTTCGTTGCTAAAGATGGAGAGAATACCTTCCCCGGTTTATTGCAATAGTAACCGGATAAGCTTGTTATTGGTGCGGAACTAGTTGACCTTTTCTCCAAAGACCAACGCTGTAAAAAAACTACACAGGTGCGCGTGCCAATTCCAGTACGTCGCCAAAGTACTGGTCCTAAAATGTTATTTGATTTTTTTAAAATACCGAAACTTGGTTTTTGATTGCGAAAGACCGCCCATTGACCAGCTATGTCCATGGGGTCTTGAGGGTCATTCAAAGGTGGGCCTTCGGCTGACTGGCTTAGTAAGAGACCAGCGATGCTACTTTTATCAAAACGGTACCACTCACCAAGTTCTTCAATATGATTCCCGTTATCTGAGGTGTAGCGCCGAACGCGAATTTGTGATTGTTTAAGCTCGGGCATATTGAAGATTAGCCTTGTTTCATTAGGTTTTATCCAAAGAGTCTTGCCGGAAGGCGGATTGCCGTAATCACCTTGACATCCTATTGGGGAGAGCAAACTGAGACCAAGGAGCAACAAGCCGTTCACAAATTTGTGTTTTATAAATTTTGGCACCTAAATATCGTCTTTATATCGTTGAAGCATATATCATATCGTATAGTGTTGTATTTTGTAGAGGCCTTATGCACTTCTTATGTATTGGTAAGAAACAAGGGAAGTGCTGGGGGTAAACTTTGGCGACTGAAGGTATTTAATTCAAATATTTGGTAAACCACAAATGACAGAAAACCAATCACCGGCCCAAATCATTGTAGTTGGCAATGTCAAAGGAGGTACAGGCAAATCTACAACCAGCATGCATCTGATCGCGGGCCTCCTCCACGCTGGTTACCTTGTCGGCTCGCTCGATCTAGACTCCCCTCAATCAACATTAACCCGTTATATAACTAATCGTCGCGATCATGTTGAAACAAAAGGTATCGGTTTACCTCTCCCCGAACATAGAGTTTTAAAGGCAAGCACCGTTTCAAATCGTGATATTGCGTATGCCGAGGATGAAGCAGCTGTTGACGAATGTTTGACACGGCTTGGTCAAAAGAGTGATTTCATCGTAGTTGATACTCCGGGAGGAGATGACACGTTGTCTAGGCGTGCACATAGCTATGCAGATACTTTGATTACTCCGATGAATGATAGTTTCATTGATCTAGATGTTTTAGCAAAGGTTGAACCAGAGACTATGGAAATTGTAAGGCCGAGTGCTTACGCTGAGCTCGTTTGGGAAAATCGCAAAAAGCGCATACAACGTGATGGCGGGAGTATTGATTGGATTGTTGCGCGCAATAGGCTGAGTAGTTTGGATTCCCGAAATAGGCGAGCTGTTGCAAATGTGTTAACCACATTGTCGAATAGAATTGGCTTTCGAGTGGCGCCCGGCTTCAGCGAGCGCATGATTTTTCGAGAATTATTTCTAAAAGGGCTTACACTTCTTGATCTTCGTGATCCAGACGCTGGCATTCGTCTAAACATGTCTCACCTTGCGGCACGTCAGGAGGTTAGAATGATGTTAGAAGCGATTGGTTTGCCAGAAAGTGTTGAGCAAGATGAAGGTCCAAGAGCGCTAGGGAGTGCGGATACATGATTTGGATACTCGTAGGTGCCGCCTTATTAGCAGTTTTATTGTTTTTTGCGCGTTGGTACGTCAATGCTGAGCCACGTGATGTGTTTTCGGCGCTACGATACATTGGCCTATTTTTTGCCATCGTAGTGCTTGGTATCGCTTTAATATCGGGTCGGTTTGGTATTCTTTGGCTTATACTGCTTAGTATTCTGCCCTGGTTGGGGCGGCTGAAAGCCTTTAATCGCCAAGTCGGGGAGTTAAAAGGGCCAGCGAGTGGGCAGCATATCGATAAACGTGCAAAATTTGTGGTGTTGTATGTCAATCCGGAAACGGGTGATATGGATGGAAGGGTTTTGGCGGGACCAAAAGCGGGTATGTTACTTTCTGACTTGGCCATTGATTCCCTCGTTACTCTGTATGAAGCTGCTGTTATAGAAGACGATGAAAGTGCGAAAATTATAGAAGACTATCTTGATAGGATGCACAGTCAGACGTGGAGATCTAAATCAAAAATTGTTAAAAGTCGGTCAGACGGTGCTGAAGAGAATGTAGAGGGGGACGGCGGAATGACGCGGTCTGACGCCTATGAGATTTTAGGACTACAGCCAGGAGCTTCAAAAACTGAGATCGAACGCACTTCACAGGCATTGATCGAAACGGGTCATCCTGATGCATCGGAGGCTGAGAATATCCGTCGTAAAGTCATACAGGCCAGAGGAATTCTGCTTGGAGAATGACGGTTTTGCGTTTAAGCGGTTGCCGTTAGCACGTTCGAGGTCTAAAAGTGGATCTTACTTGAAAAACTAAAAAGATTTTTGTCGATTTCGATGGCACAAAAAATACGCAAAGCTGTGTTTCCGGTCGGTGGCCTAGGCACAAGATTTCTTCCTGCAACCAAGGCTCTCCCAAAAGAGATGTTGCCTATTGTCGATAAGCCGCTCATACAGTACGCGGTAGAGGAGGCTGCTGCCGCAGGTATAGAAGAATTTGTCTTCGTTACGGGGCGGGGGAAGCAGGCGATAGAAGATCATTTCGATATTTCTTATGAATTGGATCAAACACTAAGTGCTCGTGGAAGAGATGATTTGGTGAACTCACTTAGGAGCTGGATGCCAAATCCCGGGCAGATCACCTATACAAGACAGATGGATCCACTTGGCTTAGGGCATGCAGTATGGTGTGCACGGAAATATATTGACGATGAGCCATTCGCTGTCCTCTTGGCAGATGATTTGGTATTGGCCAGTAAACCCTGTTTGCAACAATTAATAGAATCATATCAGATAACACCGGGCAATATCGTTGCGGCGATGGAAGTGTTGCCTGAGCACACTGATCGATATGGAATTTTAGATGTTGAAAAGGATGAAGGGCAATTAGTATCGGTGAAGGGTTTGGTTGAGAAGCCTCTTCGAGCGAATGCCCCCTCTAATTTAGCTATCATCGGTCGATATATATTGATGCCGGAGGTCTTTGATCATTTAGCAGAGAAACACCCCGGTGCCGGCGGAGAGATACAATTGACTGATGCACTCGCAAAAATGGTCAACAGCATGCCGTTCTACGGGTTGCGATTTGAAGGGAGAAGATTTGACTGTGGCGACAAGGTTGGGTTTTTGGAGGCTAATCTTGCTTTTGCACTTAATCGTGATGATATGAAGACAGATGTCGAGAAGCTTGTAAAGTTGTACACCTAGATACATGCGAACTTTAGCGAAAGTGTGAGAAAATGCGTATTGCAATTATCGGTACTGGTTATGTTGGGCTCGTCTCTGGCGCATGTTTCTCTGAATTCGGGATAGATGTCACTTGTATTGATGTTGATGTAGAAAAAATAAGTGACCTCCAAAACGGTAAAATACCCATATATGAACCAGGTTTGGAAGATCTGGTAGACAAAAATGTGTCTGCCCAGCGCCTTCATTTCACAAATAACCTGGGAGAAGCGGTTAGCGAGGCGGATGCCGTATTCATAGCCGTGGGCACACCTAGTAGGCGCGGTGACGGGCACGCTGATCTATCGTATGTATTTGCCGCAGCCAAAGAAATCGCGAATGCCATGAAGGGTTATACAGTTGTAGTCAATAAGTCCACAGTACCAGTTGGTACGGGCAGGGAAGTCGAGCGTGTGATCCGAGCAGAATGTCCTGACGCTGATTTTGATGTGATTTCGAATCCTGAGTTTCTTCGAGAGGGCTCGGCTATCGAGGACTTTATGCGTCCTGATCGGGTCGTTATAGGGGTAGAGACTAAGCGTGCTAAAGAGCTTATGAATGATTTATACAGGCCGTTGCATTTAATACAGACACCTATACTTTTTACCAAGCTAGAAACCGCGGAACTTGTCAAATACGCCACCAATGCATTTCTCGCTACAAAAATTACGTTCATCAACGAGGTGGCAGATCTGTGTGAAAAAGTTGGAGCAAACGTTCACGATATAGCAAAGGGTATGGGTCTCGATGGACGGATTGGAAATAAGTTTCTGCATGCTGGCCCTGGGTATGGTGGCTCTTGTTTTCCTAAGGATACTTTGGCAATGGTTCGCACTGCGCAATCGGCCGGGGTAGATCTAAGCATTGTGGAAGCAGTTGTTGAGGCAAACAAAGTCCGAAAAAAAGACATGGCAAAAAGGATTATAAAAGCGTGCGGTAATAGCGTAGAAGGCAAAACGATCACCCTATTAGGAGTAACATTCAAACCAAATACTGATGATATGCGGGATAGTCCTAGCCTAGATATTATCCCTATGCTTATTGAGGCGGGTGCAATAATCCGGGCTTACGACCCCGCTGGCATGGAAGAGGCAAAACCCCTCTTACAAAACGTAAATTGGTGTGAAGATACTTATGAGGCACTCGACGGTGCGGACGCACTTGTCATCGTCACAGAATGGAATGAATTTAGATCGCTAAATTTCGACCGTATCAAGAAAATATTGAAGGGATTGGTTGTCGTCGATTTACGCAATATATATGACCCCAAGACAATGACGGACGCGGGCTTTCAATACAGTTCGATTGGACGGCCGTTAAACAGAAAAAGGTTCCTTACTGCGAGGGAAGCTCAGTGAAGCCACACCATTTTGATCCCACTATTCTTAGAGAGTATGACATCCGTGGTATTTATGGGGAAACCTTGACCGAGAGTGATGCTTTTGCAGTCGGGCTCTTTTTCGGTTCAATCATTAAAGAAGAGGGAGATCAAACGGTTTGCGTGGGTTATGACGGGCGTAAATCATCACCAAGTTTAGCTGAAAATGTAATCAGTGGCGCGATGGGTGCTGGTATAAATGTTATAAATATAGGCTTAAATGCAACCCCAACCCTCTACTACGCAACTACTGTACTCGAGGCTGGTGGAGGCATTATGGTGACAGGTTCACATAACGCATCCCAATATAATGGCTTTAAGTTTATGCTCGGTGGCAAGCCATTTTGGGGCGCCGATATAGTTGGGTTAGGACAACGAGCTGAAGTTGCTAATTGCACGAGGGGTTCCGGGGGGATTTCAACCAAAGCCATTAGGGAATCATACGTGGCTAGGCTGATGGGAGATTTTCGTTCGGCCAAAGGATTAAAAGTTGCATGGGACGCTGGTAATGGAGCGTTGGGTCCCGCAATGACACAATTAACCTCGTGTTTGCCGGGAGTGCACATTCTTTTAAACGCAGAGGTTAACGGGGATTTCCCAGCACATCATCCTGATCCAACGATCCCTGAAAACCTTACTCAGCTCCAAGAAGTTGTTCGGAAAGAAAAATGTGACCTAGGTATCTCTTTTGATGGAGATGGAGATCGGATAGGTGTCGTAGATGGGTTAGGCCGTATACTGTGGGGTGATCAGATTCTTGCGATCTTGGCGCGTGATATGCTTGAAGAGCTTCCGGGTGCTACGATAATAGCAGATGTTAAAGCTAGCCAAGTATTATTTGATGAAGTAACCCGTCTTGGTGGTCACCCCGTAATGAGTCCTACTGGCCATTCTGTTATCAAATCAAGAATGGCTGAATTGAAAGCACCGTTGGCTGGAGAAATGAGCGGCCATATTTTTTTTGCTGACCGCTATTATGGGTATGATGATGCTCTTTATGCTGCGCTTAGATTAGTTGATATAGTTGCACGATCGGATAAAACTTTAGCGACAATGCGTGACACACTTCCGCAAATGGTTAATACACCTGAGATACGATTTGATGTGCCGGAAGACCGTAAATTTGCAATTGCACAAGAGGTGCAGGATCGTCTCCAGCAGGGCAGCGCAAGTGTTAGCACCATAGACGGGGTGCGCGTTCAAACGCGAGATGGCTGGTGGCTTCTGCGCGCCTCCAATACCCAGAATGCACTTGTTGTGCGGTGCGAATCACAGACGGAAGGTGGGCTCAAAAAGATGAAAGGCATGGTTTTGGAGCAGCTGCGGCTAAGTGGTGTGGAGCCGCCAATATTTTAGTTCAAGGGGCTGCTACCGACGGTGGTAAGCACGCGTTGGTGCCATCGGTATGCAGTCAAAATCGTGCCGCTTTAGTTCGCGGCACGCGTCATATGCATCTTTGCGACTAAGTCCGGCCAAGCGAGCCCGGTAGAGGGTTCGATTTTCTCGCTCTGCCGTCATGACAGCAATATCGTAATTTTTGCCGAATTTAGAAAGCTTTGCTGCTGCTTTGCCTGCCCTTTTTGTCGCTGGTGCTATTTTAAAATATGCACCAATTTGTATCATCCAGGCCCCGCGTGGAGCAGGGCTTGCAATGGGCTTAAAAAATGGGGGTAATTCGGAATCTTTAGCGATTTGACGGGCTGACTGTCGTGCCTTTGCTGCAACACTAGATTGTGTTGGGCGTGGGTCCGAAAAAACATTTGCCGAATTTGCATGCATCGGTTTTGAACTTGTTAACAGTATTTCGGCTTTGCGTGAGACCGCGGTTTTAGCAAAGCACTCATTCAAAAGTTTTTTTACATGGTTGTCCCGAAATTTTGCAGTTTTTCCACCGAAAACAACGGCAATCAATCTCGTTCCATTGCGTTCAGCAGACGCAGAGAGATTGTAGCCGGCCGCATTTGTGTAGCCGGTTTTGATACCGTCAGCACCCTCGTAGTGCCCAAGAAGCTTATTGTGATTATTGAAGCTATGACCTCTAAAGTGAAACTTACGAGTTGCAAAGTAATTATAGTACTTGGGAAATTTATTGATCAATATACGCGAGAGTAATGCCATATCGCGCGCGGTAGAGAGATGACCGCGATTCGGCAGCCCGTGGGGGTTACGGAATGTTGTATCTTTCATCCCAAGGGCGCGCGCACGACGTGTCATGGCTCGCGCGAAAGAGCGAACAGAACCTGATAATTGTTCGGCAACGACTACAGCAACATCATTTGCAGATTTTGTAATAAGTGCGGAGATGGCTTGTCCAACGGTAATTATGTCGCCAGGTTGTAGGCCTAATTTTGAAGGCTTGGCTTTACTCGCTCGGGTTGATGTGACTAATTCTGTACTTATTTCTAGTTTGCCTTGTCCTAAGGCTTCGAAAAGCAATAACAAAGTCATCAACTTTGTTAGGGAGGCTGGATAATTTAGGGTGTCAGCGTTGGTTGAATGCAGAACATTACCATCTTTCGCATCAATCACTATCGCAGCATAGCGAGCCTCTGATGGCTGCGCTGCCAAAAAGAATAAAACTAAAGTAAAAAATAGTAATATGGATTTTATTACATTCACGATATTATTATTTCCCCGTGCTATAATTTAGTACTACTATAGTAATACTTGTAAATTTTAAAATTATTTTGATTGTAATACTACGATAGCACCATCGAAATGTCGATAGTTTTTAAGTTTTTGGTGGAGTGTTTGGATTATGATTAGGTTCCTTGACTTGAGTGAAGAGACGTATGATTTTTTGTGTTGAAAAAATATTTATTGTGCGCTGCACAAAAAAACCTTGACGGATGAATATAGCTGAAACATATTGTTGCAGTGCAACATAGTGTACAAAAACGGTTATAAATATTTTTCTATTCACAGGACCCATCCGAGGGATGTGGCAGATAATAAGGAATTGATAAATGAGCTCGAACAAAGCTGCAGATAATAACAAAACGACCATGGAAAATGTTAACGATACTGTCGAAGCAGCAATGGCTATGGGAAAAGAAAAGGTTGAGCAAGTACAAGAAAATTATTCCCGAGCGTATGGGGAGTTCTCAAAGTTTAGTCAAGAAACTTTGGGGGTCTACATAAAGGCAGGCGAAATTTTTGCCAAAGGGGCAGAAGACATTGGGCATGCTTATTTTAAACTGGCCAAAATTACCGCTGAAACAAATGCTGAGGCAGCGAAAGCAGTATTCGCAGCGAAAACAATCAATGATGTGGTAGACGTCCAAAACGATTTTGCCCTAGAGTCCTGCCAGACCTTATTCTCAGAGGGTACAAAAATTAGTGAGCTCTCACTGAAAGTAGCGCATGACACTTTCGAGCCATTGAAGGAGCAGATGCATAGCTCGATGGCAAAGACTATGAAGGATGCATCAATATAAGATTAAGGCGAGGTCAGACAGTCTTGTCTGTGGCAGGACTGCTCCCCTCTCTCACTTTTTTGCAGCTATAGATTATACATTTATTGAGGCGATATAAACGGCGCCTTTGGCGTGGCAGAGATCTACTGTCAATCTGTGTAACTTCAAAACCAACCTCAGTGAACCGGTCTGCATAATCAGATCCGCAAGTTCGAACGTGGTAAGGGTGTCCGAAGCGCAAATAACGATCTTTTGGGTTTGTAATAGATTCGTTTTCGTCAGTCTTCTTCAGGCTCATGTCTTGGGGAACCATAATAAGGGCAAGTCCGTTTACTTTTATAACCCTATACAATTCAAGCAGCGCCTTGTGATCATCCATAACATGTTCAAGGACGTGAGAGCATATGATGCCGTCAAAGTGGTCGTTTTGGAAGCGCAGATCAATGATATTCATCTTTTGTTTTACATTAGTGCTAAAAAGGTCAATATCGGTGTAATTGATTTGGGGTAAAGTCGACAAGCATCTACGAATGCACTCCTCTGGCGCAATATGTAGGATGCGAAGGCGTCTACGCGTCCATCGCAATAAATCTCTGACATAAAGGTATAGAAACCTGTGTCTTTCAAGAGAGGCACAATTAGGGCAGCGGGCATTTCGTCTTCCATGAAGGCCAAAAGGCAAAAAGTTTTGGTATCTCTCCATACAAATGGGGCATAGGAATAATCCTCCCCTTTTACGTTTTTGCCTAGTGTGAGTGGTTAATAAAGGGTCGCCGTAAACCTTGGGTTCACTATATTTTCCGGAGAGGATTTTTGGGAAATATCGTCCAATGTTGTCCAGCATGTTATTTAGCCTTTAAACCGATCTATTTAATCTCATATTATAGGGCAAAGGTCGAATTAATGGGTATGACAATGTCAGACAAGGAATACGATACAGGTGTCGGTGTAATCACCAAAAATAAGACAAATGAACAAACAAAGAAGCCGTCCATGTATAGGGTATTATTATTGAATGATGATTATACACCAATGGAGTTTGTGGTTCATGTCTTACAGCGTTTTTTTTCGTTGGATGAGGAAAAAGCGGCACAAATCATGATGCATGTGCATCGGTCTGGTGTTGGGGTGTGTGGGGTTTTCCCCTTTGATGTTGCGGAGACCAAAGTAAATCAGGTCATGGATTTTTCAAGAAAAAATCAACATCCGCTCCAATGCACGATGGAAAAGGACTAGCCCAACATGTTGTCTTCAAATCTAGAGCAAACGCTTCACCGAGCAATCTCAGTTGCTAGTGAATGCGGACACGAGTTTGCAACGCTCGAACATCTTTTACTAGCTTTGTTAAAAGATGACGACGCAGCGACCATTTTGAAAGCTTGCGGTGTAGATATGGGCATTTTGGATGCTAACCTAAGAGAGTTTCTGGATGCTGAATTGCAAACACTTAAGACTTCTAATCACTCTGATCCGAAACCCTCATTGGGATTTCAACGTGTTTTGCAGCGTGCGGCAATCCACGTTCAATCCTCTGGCCGAGAGGAAGTTAGCGGTGCTAACGTCATTGTGGCGCTTTTTTCGGAACGTGAGAGCCACGCTGTATTTTTTCTTCAGCAACAAGAAATGTCGCGCTTTGATGCAGTGAATTTTTTGAGCCATGGAATTACCAAAACTGCAGGAATGGAAGGCCCCCAGCCTGGAGCTGGTGTCGATGATTTTTCTTCCGGAGAAAATTCACGTGAGACCGATGTTAAATCATTAGAGGCGTACTGCATAAACCTTAATAAAAAGGCATCTGCTGGTAAGATTGATCCGTTAATTGGGCGATCTGGTGAAGTTGAAAGGACTATTCAAATACTCTGTCGGCGCACGAAAAATAACCCGCTCTATGTTGGTGATCCGGGTGTTGGAAAAACGGCAATTGCTGAGGGTTTAGCTAGGTACATAGTTGAGGGTAAAGTTCCCGAAGTTTTAAGTGGCGTGGAAATTCACTCTCTTGATATGGGTTCACTTTTAGCCGGAACGCGATATCGTGGTGACTTTGAGGAACGTTTAAAGGCTGTCCTTAAGGAAATGGAGGAACAGCCTAATTCGATATTATTCATAGATGAAATTCATACAGTGATCGGAGCCGGCGCTACTAGTGGTGGATCTATGGATGCCTCAAATCTTCTTAAGCCCGCCTTGCAAAATGGTTCGTTGCGGTGCATCGGGTCAACGACATATAGGGAATACAAAAACTACTTCGAAAAAGATCGAGCACTGGTACGGCGTTTTCAAAAGATTGATGTTTCTGAACCCTCAGTTGCTGATGCAATTAAAATCCTGCACGGCTTGGCTCCTTACTACGAGACCCATCACAAGGTAAAATACACAGCGCCAGCTATCCGAAGCGCGGTTGACCTCTCTGCGCGCTATATCACAGATCGAAAGTTACCCGATAAGGCTATTGATGTGATGGATGAAGTTGGTGCATCGCAGATGTTGTTGCCACCCTCTCAACGGAAGAAAAAAATAGGTACTAGAGATATTGAGCATGTAGTTTCAAAAATCGCTCGCATTCCACCAAAGCAAGTTACAAGTGATGACCGTCAGGCGCTTAAAACACTAGAGCGTGATTTAAAAATGTCGGTGTTCGGTCAGGATGATGCGATCGAAGCATTAGCTGCATCTATCAAACTAGCACGCGCTGGGCTGCGGGAACCAGAAAAGCCCATTGGATCCTACTTATTTTCGGGGCCGACTGGAGTTGGAAAAACCGAAGTCGCACGTCAGCTCGCAATGACCCTTGGCATCGATTTGGTGCGTTTCGATATGTCAGAATATATGGAAAGGCACAGTGTTTCTCGATTGATCGGTGCGCCGCCCGGGTATATCGGATTCGATCAGGGTGGTCTTCTAACTGACTGCGTTGAAAAAACGCCACATTCCGTAGTCTTGCTTGATGAGATAGAAAAGGCACACCCGGATGTATTTAATATACTACTCCAGATAATGGATCACGGGAAACTGACAGATCACAATGGCAAAGCTGCCGATTTCCGTAACGTAATTTTAATAATGACAACCAATGCAGGGGCCGCAGATCTAGCAAAAGCGGTTGTTGGCTTTGCTCGTCAAAATAGGAGCGGTGAAGATACTGAGGCTATTAACCGACTCTTTACACCCGAGTTTCGCAATCGTCTCGATGCGATTATCGGATTTTCTTCCTTACCTGCATCGGTTGTAACACGTGTAGTGGATAAGTTCGTAATCCAGTTAGAAGAACAACTCGCTGATCGGAAAGTGACAATAATCATTTCAAGCAATGCACGGTCCTGGCTTGCAAAGCATGGATATGACCCGCATTTTGGGGCCCGGCCCTTATCGCGACTTATTCAAGAAAAGATAAAGAAGCCGCTTGCGGAGGAGCTGTTATTCGGCAAACTGACAAATGGTGGCACAGTTCGGATTGGTTTGAAGGCTGGGCAACTAACATTCTCTTGCGTAAAAATTAAGAATTTTAGGGCCGGCAAGGAAAAAAAGGATCGAAAATAACAACGGCTCGATTGAGGCACAGTGTTAATGGAAACATTTACGTATAGAGATGCTTGGAGCTCTAGCTGCAAGAATGCTGGTAGAAGTAATATGAAGGGGGCATTGGTTTCGGTATTACTGGCGGTGACTTACCAAAATGATACTTGAGCTTTTGGTTAATAGTCCTTTCAAATATTAGGTCACTCATAATTTAGTTTTCTCACAATTTTATAGGAATATTCCTCAGTTCTTAGACGTATAAAACGCAATGACAGCTCAGGTCATCTATGCCCTATTAGAGGTCTAATGTTCGGAAACCGACTAAATCAAGATCTGAAGGTTAAATTTTGCGGAAGGGGGTAAACTCTTTTAGCACTGAGGCCTCATGAGTTCGATATCTGGTCTCTTCTTCCAGGTAATGTGATACAGCAGTTCGGAAATTTTCATTTTCTATCCAGTGGGCACTATAGGTTCGCCTTGGGATATACCCCCTATGTAACTTATGTTGGCCGTGTGTGCCTGCTTCAACCCTTTTTAAATTGCGGCTTATAGCGAAATCAATTGCCGCATAGTAGCATGTCTCAAAATGAAGATATTTATGTTCCTCGCAACATCCCCAATTGCGACCATATAATGCCTGATCATCGAAGAAATTTATAGCGCCGGCAATTGGCTTCCCATTTCGGTAAGCCAATACCAAAAGTACTTGATCGGCCATGGTTTTACTAAGTTGCGTGAAAAAATCTCGTGTTAGATAAGGGTATCCCCATTTTTTGTCATAGGTGTCTATGTAAAATTTGAAGAAGGCATCCCAATGTTGAGGCTCTATATCATCACCAGTAAGCATTTTAATGCATATCCCACTTTCATTGATAAACCGGCGCTCTTTTCTTATATTTTTCCGTTTACGGCTATTTAAAGCCTCGAGGAAGCTTTCGAAATCATCGTAGTTATCGTTCTCCCAGTGGAATTGTGTATCGTGACGAATTAAGAATCCTTGGTCTTTGAGCAACTCTGCATCTGCTTTTGTACAAAAGGTGACATGTAAAGATGATAATTCCATTTGCCTAGTAATATCAATGAGTCCTTGTGCCATGCATTTGCGGTATTCCAAACAGTCTACCGCTTCCGCAGGGGCAAGTAGCCGTGGCCCTGTAACAGGGGAAAAAGGGACCGCACACTGTAACTTTGGATAATATTCTCCACCTGCACGCTCAAACGCCTGAGCCCAACTCTGGTCGAATACATACTCACCTTGGCTATGGCTCTTCACGTAGAGAGGACACGCTGCAACCAACTGGTTAGTTTCTTTTCGCAAAATAAGATGACGGGGTAGCCAACCTGTTGTGCTATTAGCTGATTGAGAGATTTCCAAAGCATTAAGGAAGGCATGGCTTAAAAAAGGGGCACCGGGTTGTCTTGTTGGTCCTGTGAGGCAGGCGTCCCACTCTTTAGGATTGATGTCAGAGATCTTTGCAATAAGTTCTATTTTATAACGATTTTTGATTTTGGACATACCGCAGGTATCATACACGATATTAGGTGCGAACGCGTACTAGGGCATCGACCTCAGTTGTCGAATTCAGTGGAAGGCTGGAGGCGCCGGTCGCAACTCGTGTATGGCGTCCCAATTCGCCGAAAACATCAACTATTAAATCCGATGCACCATTAATTACTATTGGATGGTCGGTAAAGTCGGAGGACGAATTAACAAAGCCGCTCAACTTAATCACTTGTTCCACGCGGTTGAGGTTTCCAAGTGCTGTTTTTATTTGGGCAAGTATATTTAGTCCACATAGGCGGGCGGCCATGACGGCATCATCTATAGAAACTTCGCTGCTAACTTTTCCGCGGTATTTCACCTTGCCATTCCAAAAGGGCACTTGACCGGAAATCCAGAGCAAGTTCTTTTCCAGAACATAAGGCACGTAACTTCCAGCCGGCACCGCTGTGTTTGGTAGTTTTATGCCTAATTGAGATAAACGTTGTTCTATATTTTCCATCTAACTTTCTTCAGTATTAATTTTTAGAGCTAATGTCATGCTATTCCGTGCAGCAATGTATACGCGATTAGCCACCGGATGTGTTTCAACATGTTTCATAAATCCGTGTATTAGTCCCTCGGCTCGAAATTCTTGCGTAGCCACACCCTCAGCTTTGAGGCGTACCGCATACGCCTCCGCCTCCGATCGCAAAACATCAAATTCCGCCGTTACGATGGCTGTGGAAGGCATGCGTTTGAGAGTATTAGCACGTAGCGGGGCCGCATAGGGATTATCAGTTGTTGTCTTGCCACCAAGATAGTAGCTCCAGTAAGCCTCCATTTGACTTGCGCTTAACAACGGGCCCTCCCCGTAATTGATGTAGCTCGGATTTTTAAAATTACAATCAGTAACCGGATAAAAGAGTAGCTGGAACGCTGGCATAGGGCCATTGCGGTCGCGCGCCATAAGAGCGGTAACAGTTGCAAGATTTCCCCCTGCACTCTCACCTACAACTGCTATTCGTGCAGGGTCAATTTTAAGGAGTTCCTGCTGTTGTGAAACCCAACAAAGGACATCATAACAGTCATTCGTTGCTGCAGGGAATGGGTGTTCCGGAGCTTTGCGATAATCTATGCTAATTACGGGCCATGATGTGTCCCTACAGAGAAGAATACAACTCCCCTGATGAGTATCGAGATTTCCAACCACAAAGCCACCACCATGGAGAAAGATTAGAACAGGCGTGTTTTGTTCGGTTTGCTGGATTTGCCGATATATACGAATGTTGATCTCACGCTTGGCGGTCACAACAATTTCATCATCTATAATTATATTCTCCGGAGGTGTAATAGTAGTTTGTTGCGCATCTCGAACAGCACGTAAAGTTTTAGGCGAGAGCAGGTGCGAATTGGGGAGCGCATTGTCTAATGCGCTTTGTATAAGTGAAAGATACTTCGCGTCAATTCGTTCTGTAATGTTCATGTAGGACGATTAAACTGGGCGCTGGGTTTTCACAAAGAAAGTAAAAGACTTTATCAAAGCAATGAATATCGTTTCGGTATTTGAGTCAATTTTAAATTACAACGACCCTATTGGTATTTATAAAAAAACGGGGGATGGTGATGATCACCATCCCCCAGTCACAGGGAGCACCGTGCCAGAGTGGGGCTCTGCTACGAACACCCGCTCGTAGCGCCACAAGTGTCGCATTTCAAGCAGGTACCGTTGCGCACAAGTGTGAAGTTCCCGCATTCACTGCAGGAGTCACCCTCGTACCCCTTGGCCCTAGCCTCACGTATTCGCTCAAGTGTAGTCTCGAGCACGTCATCATGCGCCAGAGCCTCCGATGCTGCGGCTGGTGCCGTAGCCTCGGAAGTAACGGCTATCTGGCCCTCCGAAGAGCTAGCCGCCACATTTGTTTCAGCGATGTCCGGAGCGTCTACTCCAACACCGCCAGAAATTACTCTAAGTTTTGAGGAACGAACGTATCCATTACTTGTTACTTTTCGAATTGCCGCGATTGTTTCAGCTGCCTCCTTTGGCAAATGGCCTTCGTCTGCACCTGTACCCAATGCGTCAGGCAATACGTCCGAGGGCTCAGCATGTGCCAAGTCATCACGACCTAGGTAGCTTATGGCTACCTCACGGAATATGTAATCCAAAACAGATGTTGCCATTTTAATCGTATCGTTGCCTTGAACCGTTCCGCTTGGTTCAAAACGTGTGAACGTGAATGCCTCGACATATTCTTCAAGTGGCACTCCGTATTGCAAACCAATAGAAATTGCTATTGCAAAATTATTCATCAGACTTCGGAATGCGGCACCTTCTTTGTGCATATCTATAAATATTTCCCCTAGGCTACCATCTTCGTATTCACCTGTTCTCAAATACACCTTGTGACCGCCGACATTAGCTTTTTGGGTGTACCCTTTTCGTCGGTGTGGCAAACGCTTGCGTTCTTGTTCAGCGGCTTTCTCAATGATCCGCTCCACGATCCTCTCAGCCACTAGGGGCGCTTGTTGGCTTTTGGGTAAGTCAACCAAATCGTCTTCCAAATCATCCGCGCCTTCGACTAACGCAGATTGAAGAGGTTGGCTGAGCTTAGATCCATCGCGGTAAAGAGCGTTAGACTTGAGCCCCAGCTTCCAAGACATCATATACGCATCTTTGCAGTCGCGCACCGTGGCATTATTAGGCATGTTAATTGTTTTGGAAATAGCTCCGGTAATGAACGGTTGGGCTGCGGCCATCATAAGAATGTGGCTTTGCCAAGAGAGATAGCGTTTCCCCACGCGCCCACAGGGATTCGCACAATCAAACACTGCCAAGTGATCTTCCTTAATGTGGGGAGCACCTTCAACGGTCATAGCCCCGCAACAGTAAGTGTTTGCTTTTTCAATTTCGTCACGAGAGAAACCTAAGGCTGGCAAAATCTCAAACGATGGGTTGTTCAATTGGTCTTCTGAAAGGTTGAGGGTGTCCCGGCAGAAATCGTCGCCAAGGGCCCATTTGTTAAATGCAAACTTTATATCAAAGGCACTTTCTAAATTTTTTTCAACTGCGTCTAACTGTTCTCTACCGAATCCATGTTCTCTTAGTGTATCATGGTTGATAGAAGGCGAATTCTTTAAGGAACCGTGCCCAACTGCATAGGATATAATCTCATCGATTTGGGCTTCGCTATATTTTAAACGCTTCAGGGCGTCTGGAACCATTCGGTTTATGATTTTAAAGTAGCCGCCGCCGGCCAGCTTTTTGAACTTTACCAAAGCAAAGTCTGGCTCAACGCCTGTAGTATCGCAATCCATAACAAGTGCTATTGTACCTGTTGGTGCGATAACTGAAACTTGTGCATTGCGGTACCCGTACTCCTTACCCAAATTGTATGCTTGTTCCCAGGCGTCCTTGGCGGCTTTTGAAAGCTCTGCTGACGGACAGCTGGAGTGGTCTAACGGCACAGGAGGTATCGCAAGTCCTTCGTACCCATCTTTCATGCCTTGTGCAGCCTTTCTGTGGTTACGAATGACCCGCAGCATTGAAGATCGATTTTTCTTATACCCGGGGAAAGCCCCAAGTTCCCCCGCCATCTCAGCTGATGTGGCATAAGAAGTGCCGGTCATTAGGGCACTTATGGCACCGCAGAAAGCCCGCGCTTCGTCACTATCGTAAGGAATTCCCGAGGCCATTAGTAATCCGCCAATGTTGGCGTAACCAAGCCCGAGTGTTCTGTAATCATAGGACAATCTAGCTATTTGATCTGATGGAAACTGGGCCATTAAAACTGCTACTTCGAGCGCTATGGTCCACAGTCGTACTGAATGTGTAAAGTCATCAACATTAAACTTGCCATGACTGTCCTGAAAGTTCAGCAAGTTGAGTGAGGCTAAATTACATGCAGTATCATCTAAGAACATATACTCGGAACAAGGATTTGAACCGTATATACGATCGGTGTTTGCACACGTGTGCCATTCATTTATTGTAGTGTCGAATTGAAGGCCTGGGTCAGCACATTGCCACGCAGCACTGCCGATTTGATCCCAGAGCTCCTGTGCATTGACTGTTTTGGCTACTTTCCCATCCGTGCGCTGAGTAAGATTCCACTTCCTATCTTCCTCTACCGCCCGCAAAAAATCATTTGTAACTCTTACAGAATTGTTCGAATTCTGGCCTGCGACTGTCAAATACGCTTCTGAGTCCCAATCGGTGTTGTAGGTCTCAAATTCAATCTCGGTAAAGCCTTGCGCTGCAAATTGAAGTACTCGTTGGATATAGCTCTCAGGAACCATTCTTTTTCGTGCTTTTATGATAGCACGACGCAACTCACGATTCTTTTTGGGATCAAAACTATCGGCGTTAACTTCCTCACCAGTGTTACACGCACCCAAGATCAAATTCATTTGTTCATTGCAAATTTTAGAACCCGTGACCAGAGCAGCCACCTTCTGTTCCTCTAAACACTTCCAATTTACAAATTCTTCAATGTCTGGATGATCAATATCAAGGGCTACCATTTTAGCCGCTCGCCTAGTGGTGCCTCCTGATTTAATGGCACCAGCTGCTCGATCTCCTATTTTTAAAAAACTCATTAAACCCGAGGATTTGCCTCCCCCGGATAACGGTTCATCTTCCCCTCGAATGGATGAAAAATTACTACCTGTCCCTGATCCATATTTGAATAGACGGGCTTCCCTTTGCCACAGGCTCATAATACCATTGTCCCCAACCAAATCATCATCGACCGATTGAATGAAACATGCATGGGGCTGGGGGTGTTCGTAAGCGGACTTTGATTTTGTCAAACGTCCTGATTGAAAGTCTACATAGGAATGCCCTTGGGCTGGCCCGTCAATGCCGTAAGCCCAATGAAGACCCGTGTTAAACCATTGGGGAGAATTCGGGGCGCCTTTCTGTTTGGCAAGAATGTAACTCATCTCACTGTAGTAAGTTAGCGCATCTTCTTCGGTATCAAAATAACCGCCCTTCCAACCCCAATACGTCCAAGTACCTGCCAAACGATGGAATACTTGTTTTGCACTAGTTTCACCGCCAAATCGGTCCTCCTCAGGAACGTTGGACATAGCGCTTTTATCCGGCACATGACGCCACAACCATTCTGGCACGTTTTTTTCTTTAACTGGCTTTGATACCGCTGGAACCCCGGCTTTCCGAAAATATTTCTGCGCAAGCACATCCGCTGCAACTTGGCTCCAATGTTCGGGAACCTCAATATCCTCATGCTGAAAAACAACAGATCCGTCTGGATTCCGGATCTCACTGGTGACATACCGAAACTCCATACCCTCTAAGGGCGTTTTTTTGTCTTTAGTGTGGCGCCTTTCGATGCGCATATCATATCCCCCAAAACATCACCAATGCGCTTTTTCAGCGCGTATTTGTACTAGCCGACCTAGGCTCGACACCTCAAGAACACGGGTTTTTAAGATTTAAGTACTGTATTAACCGATGACTAAACGAATTAAGTCTCCAGCGCCAGTTATCCCACCCTCGCCCTATAATACAATATTTAGAGCTTAAAGCCTATAGTATCTACTAGATGTTGGTGGTGCAAGTAATTATTGAGTGATTTACAAAAAATACTCTACTATCGATGCTTAATTAATTTGGTGCGCCACTGACTAAAGCTTTCACGTCAAAAAATATATCGGATTTCTGCGATTTTTAGAGATGATTGCATCACTTTGATATTGGAATGAATATTTTGTATAGCGGGTATAAATTATATTTTGTTCTGAAGCGCTGGACTGATGCGGGTGGCGATGTCATATTTACCCTATATTCTATGAAACGGAGGTTTCCTTGATGCCGACGATGATCACACGAATGATTACGTTGCTTAGCGGCGCTTATGTGGGCTCAGACGAGTCGGGAAATCGATACTACCAAAAACGACGTAATACTGGCCCTGGGCGACGCAAACGCTGGGTGGTTTACGCCGGAGATGACGAAGCTAGTCAGGTCCCGGCGCCATGGAACGGTTGGCTTCACTACACCGTAAGTGAACCGCCACTAGACAATGTTAAGACACACGCCTGGCAAAGAAAGCACATCCCGAACCTGACCGGAACAGAAAGTGCCTATCGTCCGCCCGGACACACGCTAAAAAGCGGTAAACGTGATCGTGCCACGGGCGACTATGAATCATGGAAGCCAAATTAATGGGAGAGGAATCAAGGCACGAAATCAAACACATTTTGCTAGGTATGTTAGTAATCGGGCTAACTGCGGCACTATTTCTGTTGTCGTACCAAAGCGGGCCGAAGGGTGAGGCTGCGGGTTATCTTTTGAGCGCCCGTTTCAATGCAACCGATGGTATTTCAGTTGGCAGTGATGTTGTTCTTACTGGCATTAAGGTTGGACAAGTCACGGCGCGAGAATATGATACCAATCGACAAAATGTTCTAGTAAAGATGGCATTTCAAAAGGAAACTAAGGTTCCGCATGAAAGTACAATCTCGATTGTTTCCGATGGGTTGCTTGGCCCAAAATACCTTAAAATAGAGCCCGGTGGATCTGAGGCAAATATGAAGTCCGGTGATACCTTCGAATTCGTCCAAGATTCTATACCACTTCTAGAACTATTAGAAAAAATTGTGATTGAGGCTGAAGAAAAACGTGCACAAGCAATTGGACCGGCATCGGCGAAGAAGACGGATAACCCATTTAGCATTCTTAACCCTTAATCTGTGGGTGTGGGCAAATGAAAAGAAATGTATTGGAGACCACTCTAGCCGCCATGGTTCTTGTGGTAGCAGGAGTTTTTCTCGTTTTCGCACAAAACGTTGGCAACATCGCTTCGATTCAAGGTTGGGAATTGAAAGCAAAATTTAATTCTGTTGATGGTCTTGGTGTCGGGAACGATGTCCGGATTGGCGGCGTAAAAGTTGGCACCGTCGTTGGCCTTACAATAGATCAACAAGATTACCGCGCGCTTGTGCAGATGCAAATCCTGAAAGAATTGAAATTACCCTTTGATACTGCAGCCGCAGTCGTTTCGGAGGGGGTGCTTGGGGGGAAATACATTGCTCTTGAACCGGGTCAAGGCAAGCTTTCTAACCAGAATGGGCTTTTTTTGAAAAATACTAAAGATGTAGAGCCGGTTGAAACTACTGTTGGGAAGGAAATCTTCGGTTTGGGTGTGGGAGGCGATCTCTGATGAAATCAAATTTTAGAGGGAAAAATCCTGACATCGGAGCACAAGCACTATTCTCGCGAAAAACTGCGGAGGCGGTTCTTGGATTTGTTGTTTTATTAGTTATTGGAATATCAGTTTATTTCGCATTTATATCCACCGACTTAAAGCCGGAGGGTGGTTTTAAGGTCACTGCTCAGTTCACCTCTGTTGATGGGCTGGTAATAGGGAGTGATGTGCGTATCGGCGGCGTTAAGGTTGGCACAGTAATAGATCAAAAAGTTGATCCCCAAACGTTTAAAGCAGTTGTAACAATGACGATTAGGCCTGATATTCGCCTAACAGGTGATACGCGGGTGAGAATAGGTAACGATGGGCTACTCGGCGGCAATTATATAAAACTTGAGCCCGGTGGTGGGAAAAAATCTCTTGGTGATGGGGCGGAGCTCACAAAAACAAAAGACGTTATATCGCTCGGCGAACTCTTAGAGCGAGTACTGGTATTGGTTCGCGAAGGTCCGGTGTCTCAATCACCAGGGCTCTAAGACGACGCTTGCATCATTTATGCAAAGTATAAGAGCTATTTAACGATGTTTGTATTTCGCTGTTTGCCTGTGATTTTATTTGGCCTGCTTTTCCTTGCAGTTCCGGGGCGGTGCTTTGAAGGAAATACCGTTGTATTGCAAGGGATGGATAAAGTGACAGCTAGAGTGTGGTCATTTGAGGCGCCAACCGGACGAACGGTGCGCTTTGGGACGTTGGAGATTGTGGTGCAAAAATGTGAACGCACACCTCCCGAGGAACCGCCTGAGTCTGCTGCTTATCTTGATATTTATGAGGCCAAACCAAACGAGACACGTATTGACCTTTTTCATGGCTGGATGTTTGCTTCAAGTCCGGGACTTAGCGGGTTGGAGCATCCCGTATATGATGTGTGGGTGTTAGACTGTAAGCGATAAATAAATACGATCTCAGGAAATAGCTTTAAACCAAAACCCTATAGATTTTGATTTGAACAAAGGGTAGGTGTTCAGGTTAGATTTCTTTAACAAACCATGTGGGTCAAAAAAATTTTTATTACGGCCAATAAAAGTTAATGTTTATTGGATCCTCTATTGCGGAAGGAAATTTGGGTTAGCAGCTTACTATTCGGAGTTTGTTAACCGGTATCGAGTACAAGGTTCAGTTTGTATTCGTCAATCGGCACATGAAAATTAGATTTCATATCAATCGCTTGCTTTAAAAGTGATTGATACTCAGCACGTGATATCGCGATAGCACCAAATCTACTCAAATGTTTATTTATAAACTGAGTGTCAATAAACATAAAATTCCCAGCGCGCATGCGGGCTATTAGATGCACTAAGGCCACTTTGCTTGAGTCGCGTTCACGAGAAAACATGCTTTCGCCGAAAAAAACTCCGCCGAGCGCAATTCCGTATAGACCGCCAGCCAAAAGCCCATTACGCCAACATTCAATGGAGTGCGCAAAACCCATGTCGTGTAATGCTGTATAAAGTTCAATGATCTGGCTATTTATCCAAGTTTTTGGCCGGTTGCTCACAGACGCTGCACACCCTTCCATTATGGACTTGAATTCTGTGTTGATGGTTATTTCAAAACGTTCTGAACGCACTGTCCTTTTGAGGCGTCGCGGTACATGAAACTTTTTAATTGGGAGAATACCTCTGACACGCGGATCAACCCAAAAAATTTTGGGATCGTCATAGCTTTCGGACATAGGGAAAAGTCCCGCTTTATAAGCTCGTAATATAACTTCAGGCGTAACGTCCGGCATGAGCTTAGCTACTTTTTGTTAGGTGAGGACTCAAGCCATGCTTCCAGCCAATGGATGTCATAATGACCTGCAATAAAGTCTGGTTCATTCATCAAGCGCTGATGCAATTGGATAGTGGAGTCAATACCACCTATTACAATTTCATCCAAAGTGCGCCTTAGTCGCATCAAGCATTGTTGGCGATCCCGGCCATGAACTATTAACTTAGCGATCATGCTATCGTAGTATGGGGGTACCCTATACCCAGAATAGATAGCTGAGTCGACGCGCACACCTAGACCACCCGGGGCATGAAAGTCTGTGATTGTACCTGGCGAAGGTGCAAAAGTAATGGGATGTTCTGCGTTGATGCGGCATTCAATGGCGTGCCCTTCAAGTGGGATATCAGCCTGAGAAAAGCCGAGTGATTCACCCGCGGCGATTTTTAACTGAGCACGCACAAGATCGTAGCCGGTAATCATTTCGCTTATCGGATGTTCAACTTGGAGGCGTGTATTCATTTCGATAAAATAAAATTTACCCTCGTCAAAAAGAAACTCCACTGTTCCGGCACTACGGTAGTTTATTTTCTCTAGTGCTTTGGTAACTGCTTGGCCTATATCCGCTCGCGTTTTTTGATCGAGGGCGGGCGAGGGTGCCTCTTCGAGAACTTTTTGATGCCGCCGTTGAAGTGAGCAATCGCGTTCGCCAAGATGTACGACAGTTCCATTTCCATCACCTAGTGCCTGAATTTCAATATGTCGTGGCTTCTGCAAAAGCTTTTCTATGTATACAGTATCATCACCAAATGCAGTCAGTGCTTCCTGTTTACAAACAGCAAGAGCCTCAGGCAGCTCTTCCGCTGTTTTCGCAATCTTCATTCCGCGCCCGCCTCCTCCAGAAGCCGCTTTGATAAGAATTGGATAGCCAGCATGCGCTGCGAACTCCGTTGCTTCTTCAATTGTTGTGACCGGGCCATCTGATCCCGGCACCACCGGAAGGCCAATCTCGATTGCTTTTTGCTTTGCTGTGATTTTATCACCCATTAACCGTATATGTTCTGGCGACGGTCCTATGAAAACAAGATCATGTTCTTCAACCATTCTAGCAAATTTTGCATTTTCCGAGAGAAAACCAATACCCGGGTGTATGGCATCTGCAGCGGTGATATTAGCAGCCGACAGGATTGCGGGAATATTCAGATAACTATCTCCAGAATTTGGAGGGCCAATACATACCGCCTCATCTGCCAACCGCACGTGCATGGCGTCAGCATCTGCTGTGGAGTGCACTGCCACGGTATTTATGCCGAGCTCTTTACACGCCCGGTGAATGCGCAGTGCAATTTCGCCTCGGTTAGCAATGAGAACTTTTTCAAACAAAGGGTTTACTCAATAACTAGAAGTGGTTCTCCAAACTCAACAGACTGTGTGTCGGTTACTAGGATCTTGGTAACTTTGCCGGAATGGGGCGCTGGTATCGGGTTCATGACTTTCATTGCTTCAATAATCATTATCGACTGCCCTTCACTGACACTATCTCCTTCTTTGACAAAAGCAGGATCATTTGGTTTTGGTGAGAGATAAACAGTGCCTACCATTGGTGATGTTACTACACCAGTTAAGTTTTCTTCGGCATTTTCTTCAATTTTGTGTGGGTTTGGTGCGGGTGGGTTGTTATTTTGAGTGGCAGGTACCTCAGTCCTAAAAGAAGAAATATTGCTCTCTCCCCGTCGAGACACGCGGACGGATTGACGTCCCTCGCTTATTTCGATCTCGCATAACCCCGTTTCGTCCAAGAGCTCGCTCAGTTCCCGTATGAGTTCTTTGTTGAGGTTAATTTTAGCCATGCGTTTCAATCCTGTTTGCTGAATATTTGTGCAGCAGCTTCCAGTGCCAAATTGTAACCAGCTGCACCGAAACCGCAAATTACACCGTTCGCGCATCTTGAAATGTAGGAATTATGTCTAAATTCCTCGCGTGCGAATATATTAGATAAATGCAATTCTATGATCGGAATTTCTAATAGCTGTAATGCATCTAAAATCGCTATTGAGGTGTGGGAAAATGCTCCAGCATTTATAACTATGATATCCGTTTGAAAACGAGCATCCTGAATCCAACTTACAAGTTCGCCTTCAAGATTTGTTTGCTTAAAGGTTAGTTCTAAATCGAGTCTTCTTGCCGTGGCTTGAACAGTTTTTTCAATTTCTTCGAGCGTGGTAAAGCCGTAAATGTCTGGCTCTCGTACGCCGAGCATATTTAAATTTGGTCCATTAAGGAGTAGTATTCGCTTTTTAGCGGTCAATTCAACAATCCCGAGCAGTTTATGATGTTCGTACTATATCAATTCGGAGCGGTGGGGAAGAAAAGATGAGTAAGTTATGCAAAAAAAAACGTCTCTTCCCATATCCATTGGGCAGCGGTTAAATTACCGAGCGTTTGATGCCGAAATTGATGGAAAGCCATGTTACAAAGAAAAATTGTTCCCTACGGTGGTTGGTCATCGTCGCTAAGCGCAGAGTGGATTGCAGATGACACAGTTTCGCTTGGTCAGCTTTGTCTTGATGGATCGGATGTCTATTGGAACGAGGTGCGAGCGAACGATAAAGGTCGCAGTGTTGTTTGTAAGCTCGGAGAAAAAGGCGTAGTCGAAGATTTTTCGCCGCCAAACTCTAATGTTCGATCTCGTGTGCATGAGTATGGCGGGGGGGCATATTGCGTAGAGAGAGGCGAACTTTGGTATAGTGACGTGAATGACTGCCGTGTGTGGCATAAATCGCGAGCTGGATCGGCTGTTCCCATCACTTCTGGCAAAAATTGTCGGTATGCGGATCTTGTGCGTGACCCCAATCGAAACCAGCTGATTGCCGTATCTGAGGAGCACATAGAGGGTATCAAGGAGCCCTACAACCGGCTGATAGGAATAAGAGATACTGGCGAAGTAGTAACGTTGGTTGAAGGAGCGGACTTTTATGCATCACCAACGTTGTCCAATGATGGTAAATGGTTGTCTTGGCTTTCTTGGGATCATCCGTGCATGCCATGGGATGGGACTTTACTTTGGCGCGCTTTGATAGAAAATGACGGTTCGGTGGGAGAGAGGGTGCTGTTAGCAGGCGGACCCAATGAGTCTGTTTTTCAGCCAACATTTGCTCCAGATGGCACTTTATATTTTGTTTCTGACCGGTCCGGTTGGTGGAACTTGTATAGACTTCGGGCAAATAATGTCGAATTGGTCTTGCCATTAGAGGCGGAATGTGGAGTACCTCAATGGAATTTCGGATTGTCGACATATGGATTCGCTTCCGAGCATCTTGTGGTAATTAGTTATATTGTGGATGGACTTTCTAAACTGGCGACCGTTGATCTCAGAACATCCGCGTTTAGCCCCATACATTCCTCGTTCGTAGACATAAGCGGGTTAAAAGCTGGAAACGGACGGGTTATTTTTGTAGGTGGAAGTCTCTTGAAGCTACCCGCTGTGGCTTCGGTAAATTTAGAAGAAAAAAAGATTGATATAATTTATCAATCAGGAGAGACAAATTTAGGCGTTTCAAATATTTCAAGACCGATTCCAGTCTCGATTCCTGTTGGCGAGGATGAAACAACGCATGGTTTTTTCTATCAACCGCAGAATGCCTATTGCGTCGGGCCTTTGGATGCCCGCCCTCCGCTTATTGTAAAATGTCATGGGGGCCCTACTGGACAGGCTTCAGCGGCCCTCAATCTGAAAACCCAGTATTGGACAACTCGTGGGTTTGCGGTGCTTGACGTTAATTATCGCGGATCTTCAGGTTATGGTAGGGCATATCGTGAAAAGTTAAATGGTAAATGGGGTCTGGTTGATGTTGAAGATTGTGTTAGTGGTGCAAATTGGCTAGCTGCAAAAGGTTGGGTTGATAAAGGCCGTATGGCAATTTCTGGCAATAGTGCAGGAGGTTATACAACTCTTTGTGCAATTACATTTGAGGATTGTTTTGCTGCGGGTGCTAGTTATTACGGCATTGGAGATCTTTCAGAGTTAGCAAAAGAAACACACAAATTTGAGTCAAGTTATCTTGATATTCTTATTGGTTCGCTGCCAGAGAAAAACTCAAACCTCTCTGACCGCTCTCCCATTAAATTCGTTGAAATGCTAACCTGTCCAGTGATTTTCTTTCAAGGCCTTGACGATAAAGTTGTGTCGCCCGCTCAAGCGGAGGCAATGGTTACTGCTCTTCGGAAAAACGGCATTCCGGTAGCATATCTTCCATTTTCAAATGAAGGGCATGGTTTTAGGCAATCTGAGAATATAAAACGCGCACTAGAGGGCGAGCTTTATTTTTATAGTAGAGTTTTTGGATTTCAGCCGGCGGAAAACGTGCCAACGTTATCCATTGAAAATGCTAGAGGCCTTAGTAAGGAGTAATTTATTGAAACTTCACACTTATTGACGATCCTCAGCTGCTTACCGTGTACGACTTGCTATGGCATTTAAATGTTTAGAGAGCGAAATGGTGGCAGTTAAACTGGCTAAGCGCGAGCAATGGAATAGTAAGTACGCAGCCGTGAATCCCCAATCAGTAGTACCTATCTTACAAGACAAAGGATTAAAGATAGGCCGATCAGTAGCAATATTTGAATATCTTGAAGAGACGTATCCAAAACCGTCCTTTGTGACAGAGGATCCGGCCGCAAGAGAACGCGTTCGATCGTTCGCTCAAGCTGTGGCTTGCGAAATGCACCCACGTCTTGCAAGCCGAATTAGAGATTATGTTCAAAGGAAATTTACTACCAGCGCACGTGACGATTGTTATGCACACTGAGCAAACCAGGGTTTAAGCATGCTTGAGGATTGGCTGAGTAAAGATTCATCAACAGGTGAATTCTGTCATGGCGACACTACTTTGATGGCTGATTGTTTTTTAGTGCCACAGCTTTATGCTACGAAACGCTATGATTTCCTGGACTTCGACGCATTTCCGACATTAAAAGGAATTGATACCCAATGTGCTCAACACCAAGCATTCCAAAAGGCGGCACCCAATCAGCAACACGATGTGGCTACTGACTGGCGACCTTGAGGTAAATTACTGCTTGCCATTTCGTTCTTTCTCGATGAACTTTTTCAGTTGCTTAAGGCTTGCTGCCCCTGGCACGATTTGGTCGCCGATAATAAATGCAGGTGTTCCCTTTATTCCTAGCTTTTGTGCAAGTTCAGTAGTGTCCTCAATATAGGTATCGATTGCAGGATCACTCATATCTTTTTTTAATTCTGCTGTATTAATGCCCACGCTTTTTGCAATTTTCATAATTCTTTTAGGGTTTAAACTTCCACGGTTTTTCATTAACGCAACGTGAAAATCAAAGTATTTACCCTGTTTTCTAGAGGCCATAGCCGCAGTTGCCGCAATTAACGAGGTTTTGCCTAAAATCGGAAGTTCTTTCAATACAACGCGTAGACCCGGATCATTTTTCATGAGCATGATTATTGATTCAGTAACTTGTTTACAGTAACCGCATTGATAATCGAAAAATTCAACCAATGTTACGTCACCATTTTTGTCGCCTGTATACGGCGACATTGGATGTTGGTAAATGCGGTCTGAATAAGTCCTGAGTAATCCTTTGGTCTTATTAATTTGCTCTGCCTGTTCTCGTTCGCGGAGCTTTTCCATTGATTTTACTATTAACTCTGGCTTATTGAGCAGATAGTTTTGGATAATCTGTTCAATGGCTTTCTTTTGTGAAGGCGTGAAAGGCTCAGCTTTAGTCGAAAAACTGAAAAATAAAAAAATCCCGGAAATAAATAGCGCGTATGCCGAAATAATGGAAAATCGTTTCATATTAATTCGAGCTCCGTCCATTATTGACCTGTATCGATAGATGCATTTGTAATCTCATTCTCGATGTCTTGGGCGCGAATATGCTCCGGTGACCCTGCAGACAAAATTCCTAACGCCCTTTTAACATTTTGCTTGGCCCGATTTAAGTCTCCTTTCAGCATGGCCTCTTCTGCTAGTGCTAAAGACGCTTTTCCTGTTTGGCCCCTGCGTCCGTATACGGTAGCCAATTGACGCCAAAGCGCCGGTATTTTGTTCTCGTATCGGAGAGCATTCCTCACATTGAGAATGATTTCTTCATCCAGTTTTGGATTATTAAGCGCCAGTTGCATGCGGGCAAGATTGACACGGATCAACGCTGCCCATGGGATGATTTTTATTGCCCGTGTATATGATCGGATGGCCCCATTGACATCAGCTGCATTTTTCAAAATGTCCCCCTTCAATTCGTGAAAAAACGGATCTTGGGGGGATTCGGATAAAAGCTCATCAATGATCGCTAGTGCATTTCTTTTATCATTGAGTTTCATGTAGGCATACGCCCTTGCATAACGTGCCTCAACACTCTTATCTCTAGCCTTATAAGTCTCTAGGGTTTTTGTTGGATCGTTCACATATCCATTTATTTTACCACGTGCACGGGCGTGCATAACCACATATTGCTGTGGCGTTTGCACATTCGAATAGGGAGAGCTCGCAACATGATTTTCTAGGAATAATATCCTGTCTTTCGTGAGTGGATGTGTTGATGCGTAGGGGTCACGGGAGGCAGTGTATAATAAGGCATTTTTTTGTAATATTTTGAGAAAGTTGAGCAATCCTCTGGAGGATTGTTCAGTGCGGTCGAGGATATCGACGCCAGCTTGATCTGCAGCCTGTTCCATACCTTGGGTATATTTAAATAAAGCGCGTTGACCAAGAGCTTGTCCCCCAATGATAGCTCCACTTAGCCCCTCAGGTTGGCCAGCCGCAATAGCTGCTGCGGCACCAAGCACTGTAGCAATGATGGATTGGTTTGACGCATTGCGCAGCCCCTCTTGAATTCTTGAAAGATGACCGCCAGTGATGTGCCCGATTTCATGTGCGAGCACCCCAATCACCTGACTTGGGTCATCGGCTCGACTTAGAAGACCAGTGTTCACGAAAATCTGCTGTCCGCCCGCGACAAAAGCATTAAGGTCTCGGGATAAAATAATACGGATCTTCACAGCACCTAAATTCAGACCAGCAGCTTCAAAAAGTGGCGCCCCGTATGCACGAATGGTATTTTCTATTTCAGTATCTCGAACAACCCTAGGGGCTTGCGCCTGAGCGTGTGTGCTTGTAAATGCCACAATAGTAATGCAACCCCACATTAAGATGGCAAATATGATATTCAATCGATACAGATATTTTACAAAAAAATTTGGGCACATAAAAAATAACCAACAGTATTTTTTGCGGACTGTACTAGTGCCAGTGGCATGGAGCAACCAAGGTTTCGTCCGTTTAATCATAATTACATTATTTTTTGCCCTCACCGGGTGTTCTTCGATTGAACGGGCAACCAATTCAATACTGCCCAAAACACCCCCATCCATACTCCACGCAGCTGTTGTAGCTGATGAGCCAACTGCGGTTTTAACAGCTCGTGATATGCTCGCACGAGGGGGGAATGCGGCAGATGCTGCCGTGGGACTTTATTTCACTCTCGCAGTAACATTTCCATCCCAGGCCGGGATAGGAAGTAGCGGAACATGTATGGTATATGATCCCAGAGTCAAAAAAGTAAAAGTGCTTGATTTTAGTCACACTCCTCCTAGGGTTGTTGGCGATAAGTTATCCATCCCAATGTCGGTTCGTGGTATGGCTTGGCTTCATGCGCGGTTTGGTCGTTTGAGCTGGACTTCACTACTGAATAGAATTGCCGGTGTTGCTCGCGAAGGTGTGACAACCTCGCGTGGATTTATCAATGACCTGAAATCAGAGGTGCCTAGATTAGCAAATGATGCCACTGCTCTATCTTTGTTTTTTGATCGCCTTGGATTGCCATTTGGCGAGGGGATTATTTTACAGCAAATCGAGCTTGGAGCCGTTCTAGGAAATATTGCTGCGCGGGGGGCTGGTATTTTTTATCGGGGCGCCCTTGCCAAAAGAATTATTTCTGCTGCCGGAAGACAGGGACAGAAAATTGATCACACAGCACTCAGTATTGCTAAGCCTCGATGGCTGCCTGCAAAAGAAGTACGTTTAGAAGGAAGATCAATTTTTTTGCCTGTAACAAAAAACCAAAACCGCGCAGTTGCCTTTTGGCAGCGTTTTACCAAAAAAAGAGATTTAACGTTTTTGAAAACTCGAACAGGGGCCATTGACTTGGCGAAAGCATTGGGGCCCGCAAGCGCAAAAGAAGCAACTTCTAACGTGGGTAGCGGGTTTGTGGTTGTGGATGGTGACGGTCTGGCAGTAGTCTGTTCTGTAACAACGGGGCGAAAGTTTGGCACTGGAAAATTCCTTCCGGGATTAGGATTTGCGCTATCACCAATTAACCGCAGTAGAAGCAATGCACTTCTACTAGCAATCGATTCGCAAAACCATAAGTTCTTATTTGGGGCATCTGGATACAGCAGCGCTGCTGGATCTACTGCGTTGACCGGAGTTGCGGCGAGGGTGCTATTGTCTTTCGAATCCCTGCAACAAGCTAGTGATCATCCTCGTGCACATGTAAACCATGATGGCTCAATAATTTTGGAAAAGGTCATTCGCGCAGAAAAAAATGATAACGTAGATTATTCAAACCCAAATATCGCGATTGTACCATCAATCGGCCGAATAAATGCTCTTTACTGTCCCAATGGGCTGCCACCTGTTTCGCGTGGTGATCCGGCCTGTCAGGTTAAGGCTGATAGACGGGGTACTGGTGTCGGCACTCGGTTCAAAAAAGATATTCGTGATAAGGATTAATAAAAGGAGCCAAGTTTATGGCGTTGAAGATTTCCACTAGGGGATGCATTCCATCATTTATGGTTATGGATGTGCTTAAAGCAGCGAATCAAAAAATGATTGATGGCGAAGCGGTGTATCATCTCGAAATTGGTCAGCCTAGCACTGGCGCCCCTAGCAGAGTTGTTGAGGCTGTTGGTAGTGTGCTCTCTTCAGAAAAATTAGGGTACACCGATGCGTTTGGAATGTCTTCTTTGAGAAGTGCAATTTCTAAACATTATCGTGATCATTATAAATTTGATGTGCCAGTGGAACGAATTGCCGTTACCGCCGGCTCTTCGGCAGGGTTTGTGTTAAGCTTCCTCGCTGCTTTTGATGTAGGAGATCGGGTAGCGGTAATTTCTCCTGGATATCCCTGTTACCGACATATTTTGCAGGCCTTTGGAATAACGCCAGTAGTTATTCAAACCGATATAACTTGCAGATTTCAGCCAACCCCGGAACTTTTAGAGACAGTTTTGCCGCTTGACGGATTGGTTATTGCGTCACCATCAAATCCGAGCGGTACTATGCTTCTTCCTGAAGAATTGGGGGCTCTATCAGACTTCTGTGATGTTGAGAATATTCGTCTAATCTCTGATGAAATATACCATGGGATTTCCCACGAACGCCAAGAAGTTACTGCAACTTCATTAAACTCCGATGCTATTGTTATTAATAGTTTTTCAAAATATTTTTCCATGACTGGTTGGCGAATTGGTTGGATGGTATTACCTCCAGAGCTTTTGCGCTCAATAGAGTGTCTCCAACAAAATCTATTTATTTGCGCACCTGCGGTTTCGCAGGTTGCAGCAAAAGCAGCATTCAAGTGTCATGACGAATTAGAAAACTGGGTAGCACAATACCGAAGGAATAGAGACTTTCTCATAAAAAATTTGCCTGATGTAGGGTTTGATAGATGTGCCCCAGCCGATGGAGCCTTTTACATGTACGCGGATGTATCAGCTCAAACTAATAACAGTGAGAAATTTTGCCAAGACATTCTAAATGCAACTGGAGTAGCTCTAACACCGGGTTGCGACTTTGATCCCAACTATGGGAAAACATCTGTTCGCATCTCTTATGCTGAAGCACCGGATGTTATAGAACAAGCAATTGCCCAACTTCAAAGGTCAAGTTAATTGAGTACTTTGTTCCACCAGCCCGTGCGTTTTTCCCTCTTCTCATTGTTGTCGGCAGATGTCGTAGTGCTTGCAGATAACGGTTTCTTTTCTGATGCCTTGGTCTTTTTTTTACCAATACCCGACTTAAGGGTGTCTTTAGAACCGGAATCTTGAACTTCGGGCGCATCTATTTCTTTTTGCTTTTCCTTTGCAGACACTACCTTTTTTGAAGTGCCTGAAGTCTTTTGGCGGTGCCGACCTTCTGATTTTTTCTTCTCTGATATTTTCTCAGAAATGGGCTTTTCGTTTTCAGAAAGGCTATTGGTTACAGGGTCAGTAGTACGTGCTTTTTCGTCGATATTTAATCCGGGTGATGATTGACCCTCTTTATTTTCTAGATTTTCATGAGTACTCTTACGTCCGCGACGTCTCCCCCCACGTCTGCCTCGTCTGCGACGCTTACGCTGTCCCTCACGTTCATCGCTTTCATTATCTTTAGGATGATCGGCTTGTTTAGTGCTGTCAGGGCCATTTTCAGATTGGGTCTCTTCACTACGGCCACGCCTTCGCCTGCGAGACCGCTTGTGTTTCTTCCCATCATTATCACCGTCACTGCTTTTCCGTGCCGTGGGCGAGATTCTCTCGCCGTTCTCCCCTTGAAACATACAAGTTTCGCCGCCCAGATCGCTGTCTGCAATCACGGTTACATTTATGTCATATCTTTCCTCAATATTAGCTAATGCGTCTCGCTTGTGATTGAGTATGTAAAGGGCGCAGTCAGGATTTACACAAACGGTGATCCTACCAGGCTTGCTTTTTATTGCCTCTTCTTCAATTGACCGTAAGGTGTACAATGCCGACCACTCTATTGACCGCAGTAGACCTGTGCCAGCGCAATGAGTGCAAAGTTGACTGGAAATTTCCGTCAGGCTCGGGCGCAAACGCTGTCGCGACATTTCGAGCAATCCAAAGTGGCTTATCCTGCCGACTTGGATACGAGCTCTATCGGCCCGTATTGAGTCTTTCAGGCGGCGTTCTACAGCATGATTATTCCGGTTCTCGTCCATGTCTATAAAATCAATAACTATCAGGCCTGCCAAATCTCGAAGTCGAAGCTGGCGCGCGATCTCTTCGGCAGCTTCTAAATTGGTTCTAAGTGCTGTTTCTTCGATATGGCGTTCCCGCGTTGCGCGGCCCGAATTGACATCAATTGCCACCAAAGCTTCGGTCTGATGGAGAACAACAGAACCTCCAGAGCGAAGCTGTACCTCTGGACTGTTAATGCTGTTCAGTTGGCCCTCTACTTGATATTTGTGGAACAGAGGAGTGCCACCATTTTTGTAGGGTTGAACCTTCTTTGCGTGGCTAGGCATCAGAGTTTTCATCATGTCTTTGGCAACACGGTAGGCCTCATTGCCATCAACAAATACCTCGTCAATTTCTTTGCTGTAGAGGTCACGAATGGCTCGTTTGACAAGATTAGCTTCTTCATAAATTAACGTGGGTGCAATCGACTGTAGCGTTTGCTCCCGGATCGTATTCCACAACCGTATCAGGTAATTATAATCCCGTTTGATTTCTGCCTTTGTTCTCTCTGAGCCAGCAGTTCGGACGATTACCGTCATGCCGGTTGGAATGCCAAAGTCATCAAGAACTTTTTTTAATCTTTTACGGTCATTTTGATTGGTAATTTTGCGACTAATGCCACCTCCGCGAGCCGTATTGGGCATTAATACGCAGTAACGCCCAGGTAGCGAGAGGTAAGTGGTAAGGGCGGCACCCTTATTGCCACGTTCTTCTTTAACAACTTGAACCAGTATTATTTGACTTCTTTTTATCACCTCCTGAATCTTATAACGACGTCTCAACCTTCGACGTCGTTTTTCTAAATCTTCCAGGTCATCTCCGCCGAAAGTCTCTACGCTATCACCATCTTCTGTTTCATCACTGGCCTCATCGTTATCTGTCTCTTCGGCGATGAGTTTTTCTCGATCAGCGATTGGAATTTTATAATAATCGGGATGAATTTCGTTAAAAGCTAAAAATCCGTGCCGGTTCCCGCCATAATCCACAAAGGCTGCCTGAAGTGATGGCTCCACCCGGGTAACCTTTGCCAGATATATGTTGCCTTTAAGTTGTTTCTTTGCCTCGAAATCATAATCGAAGTCCTCGATCCGGCTGTCCTTGATTACTACGACACGAGTCTCTTCGGGCTGAGATGCGTCGATAAGCATTTGTTTGTTCATTTTGATTTATCTCCATCAACTGGAACCAGGGCGCTGATCGAGCGGCCGCCGGCCGGGTTGGGTTTTTACGGTTAATAGTCCAGGCTGTGTGGTTATGTAATTGATAGCCTTTAGCTAATCGCATTATTTTAGTCTCACGAATAAATGCTGCCCTTTCAATTTGGTTGAGCTTGGGCTCACCCTGAAGTGCACTGATAATACTTTTGACCTGCGCCCAACTATTGGCATTATGGGAAGTTATTCTGGGTGTTGCCATTGGTGTTTTATGCATGGGCTGTTCATCTTGTTTAAAAAATTTTGGTCAGCGTGAGAGCCGATCACAAAGTCATTATAGTAAAATACGCCTATGAGGCACCTTTTCACAATGTGTAATTAACTTTAAATGGTTTTTTTGCGATAAACTAACGATATTCGAAGTTATTGGCTTTTAAAATTCTGCCCTTATAAATTTTATTCAAGTATAAATATAATTTTATAAATCTTTGAATAGTGAAAATTAATCCGTATTTTATAAAAATCGAATTGTATAAGTAAAAAAAAAACTTTAACTTTATTTGTACTAAAAATACTGGACAAGAGTGACTCTCTTTCACTAAAATATTATTATTTCTAAGTTTGTGACTCGATAACACGCAGTGGTATTTCAGTCTGTGAAGACATTTTTTTCTAGAGTGGCCAGTGCCATAGTCCTTTGTGTTTTTTTCGCAACACCGGGGGTGAGTAAATCAACGGTCAGTGATGCAAGGCTTGGAACTCATCCTGGTATCACTAGGCTGGTACTGGATGTTGATCAAATTGTTCCCTACAAAATCTTTACTTTGTCGGCACCCTACAGAGTAGTGATAGATTTCCCTGCGCTGAAATGGAGTGTTCCCAAAACAGACGGCCGGCGTGAGGTCGGTGTTGTCAGTAGTTATCGTTACGGACTTTTTCAAGCTGGTATAAGCAGGTTAGTTATTGACGTGAAAGAGCCAGTGGAGGTTGCTCAGCATAAATTTTTGCCGATCAATAGTTTCGGCAAACATAGGTTTCTTATTGACTTGAAAATTGTAAACCAGCAGGCGTATCGTGCCAGCAAAAAAAGCTTTCAATCACCCGGTTGGTTGAAGCTCATTGATCCAGCAGTCGTGCAGAAGGGGCCGTTACCATCGGCTAAGGCTTCGAAGCCAAAACCCCGTCTAACAAAAAACCGCATGCGGGTTGTTATGCTGGATCCCGGCCATGGTGGTCCCGATCCCGGTGCAATTGGTGTAGGTGGTTTGCGTGAAAAAGTTGTGACCATGCGCGCGGCAAAAGAGGTTCGCCGCCTGTTGAAGTCAACCGGGCGTTACAGAGTTTTTCTTACTCGTAATAAAGATACATACGTTCCATTGCGGCGACGTTATCAAATGGCTGAAAAGGTACGAGCCGAATTATTTATATCTATCCATGCTGATAGTCATAAAAATCGTCGTATACGGGGCGCGTCAGTTTACACCTTGTCTGAGAAATCCTCAGATAGGGAGGCGGCTGCTTTAGCGGCAAGAGAGAATCGGTCGGACATCATTGCCGGCGTAGATCTCTCGCGTCAGTCCGATACCGTTGCTTCAATACTCATAGGACTGCGTCAACGTCAGACAATGAATGAATCGGCAATTTTCGGAGAAGTTTTAATCGATGAGTTGGCCCGCGACATTCGAGTTTTAAGGAATACCCACAGATTTGCCGGATTTGCAGTGCTGAAATCGCCAGATACGCCCTCAGTTTTGATGGAATTAGGTTATTTATCTAGTGTGGCCGATGAGCGGATGTTTCGGACGAAAAGTTTTTACAAGAAACTTGCCAAATCTATGTACCGCTCAATAGAGCGTTATTTTCAGCGCAAGACAGCATTGAACAGGTCATAACTTAATCATACTTAGGTATCTATCGGGTATGATATTTGTTTAACAGCGCTTGGTCTAAAGGAGTTTGAAGTTCATAGTGTGTCCAAGCAAGGCGCTTCAAAAGGCAAGCATTAATGCGTAAAATATTGCGGGTATTCACTTTTCTTTGCTCAGTTGGTCTGCTTTTAGCGGTTCTAGCTGTTGCAGGCGTGTCATATATATTATGGCAGTATGGCCAGGAGTTGCCAGATTACGAACAATTAGCTGATTATAAACCACCTACCCTCACTAGAATTCATGCTGGAGACGGCCGCCTGATAAAAGAGTACGCTACGGAGCGCCGAGTGTTTGTGCCGGTTCGGGTTATGCCAAAACATCTAATAAACGCTTTTATCGCAGCCGAAGATCAGGACTTTTTTAATCATCCTGGTGTTGATTTCAAAGCCCTCTTACGCGCAAGCTTCCAAAATATCCGTCTATATTTTCAGCAACGCCGTCTCGTTGGAGCTTCCACAATAACCCAGCAAGTTGCCAAAAATTTTTTATTGACTAATGAGTTGTCAATGGAGAGAAAAATCAAAGAAGCCATTTTGGCTTTCCGCATGGAAAAAGCATTTGATAAAGAGCGGATTCTTGAGCTTTACCTTAATGAGATATACCTAGGTTATGGGTCTTATGGTGTTGCTGCAGCTGCGTTGAATTATTTTAACAAATCTCTAGATGAATTATCAATCGCTGAAGCAGCATATCTCGCCGCGTTACCGAAGGCTCCAAATAATTATCATCCGGTCCGTCGGCTTGCTGCTGCGGTCGATAGACGGAATTGGGTCATTCGTCGAATGTTGGAGGAGGGCTTTATCGATTTGGTGACAGCCCGTGAATCAAGAGCTTCGCGTCTTAGAGTCGTGCCGCGAGAAGCGGTGCAAATTGTTAAGGCGGAATACTTTTTGGAGGAGGTGCGGAGAGAACTTACGAGACGTTTTGGTGATGAAGGGCTCTACAAAGGAGGGCTTTCGGTGCGAACTACACTCGACCCCGGCATGCAACGAATTGCGGAGCAAGCTTTGCGTGATGGGTTGATAAAATATGACCGTCGTCATGGCTACAGGGGGCCGGTAGCGCGAATTGAAGTAACAGGGCAATGGCGGAAAGTATTAAGCAATATGGAGAAGCCCGCAGGTGCAGGCGGGTGGTCTTTAGCAATAGTTCTGAGGGTAGATCAAAAGACAGCTTTTGTTGGAATGAAAACCGGAAAGATTGGTAGTATTCCACTGAGCGAATTAAAATGGGCACGTGAGTGGCTAGAACCCCAAAAAATGGGTCCCAAGGTTATGGAGGCACCTGACGCTTTAAAAGTAGGCGACGTAGTGCTTGTGGAGCAATTGGCAGAAAATGATATGTCCGAGCACAGCGGGTCGAAAAAATACGGCTTACGACAAGTTCCGGCAGTAAATGGAGCCATTATTGTAATCAACCCTCATACTGGCAGGGTATATGCAATGTCGGGTGGATATGACTACGAAACCAGTGAATTCAACCGTGCAACACAGGCTCAACGGCAGCCTGGTTCGGCCTTCAAGCCTTTCGTCTACTTGGCAGCTTTGGAGGCTGGTTTTACACCCTCTACCTATATAATGGATGCACCATTTGTGATTGATCAAGGACCGGGCCAAGGTAAATGGAAGCCGCATAATTATTCCAATAAATTTTATGGGCCGAGCCCAATGCGGATCGGTATGGAGAAATCGCGAAATTTGATGACCGTACGGTTGGCACAAAAAATTTCAATGGGTCCGATTGTTGATATTGCAAAGCGTTTTGGTATATCCGACAGCCTTCCGCCACATCTCGCTATGGCTCTCGGAGCCAATGAGACCACACTCCTTAAGATCACTACTGGCTATGCTATGCTGGTTAATGGGGGTAAACGTATCGTTCCCTCACTCATTGACCGTGTGCATGATCGTAACGGCAAGACTGTATATAGACACGATTCAAGGCCCTGTGAGGGATGTCGGACACAAGGCTGGGAAAATCAGATGCCGCCAGTAATCCCTGATGCTAGAGAGCAGATTGTCGACCCATCAAGTGCTTACCAAGTAGTCTCTATGCTTGAAGGGGTAGTCCAAAGAGGCACGGGAAGAAAAGTATCTGCCATAGGGAAACCTTTAGCTGGCAAAACTGGGACCTCTAATAACAGTCGTGAAACATGGTTTATAGGTTTTTCTCCTGATCTCGTGGTAGGCGTATACGTGGGTTTTGATGATCGTCAGAGGCTTGGCAAACGCGAGACAGGCGGTTCGGTTGCTGCACCAATTTTTCAGCAGTTTATGAAGAAACAACTTGCCGATCAGCCAGCGGTGCCATTCAGAATACCGCCTGGTATTCGTATGGTCAGAGTGAACCCGCGAACAGGTATGCGTGCTCAGCCGCAAGATAAAACGTTTATCCTCGAAGCTTTCAAAGATGGAACAGTGCCTGATGATAACACACGATATACGGTTATTGATGGTACTCACGGAGGTCCTGGTAAGAGTGCTCTTCCTGCCACATCAACAATAGAAAGTCCAAGCGGCCTATACTAGTTCTGTCAGCAATATGCTGACCAAATCGAATAGAGAAAAACAAAATGAAATTTTTCCATTACACAATCCCCTCAGCTGGTGGTGATTGTAATCACTGGATGATTTTTTGCCACATTGGCCAAAATAAAAAAACCGCTACTTGTCATTCTGCCTATTAACATGCTTGGGTAAAAGACTATAAAAATTATGAACTTAAAACGGTCGGGTAACCTTGCTAAGCTCAAAGACTCTTAGTGCTAGTTTATTAATTAATTAGAAGGGTGGAACGGAATGCGTGCAGATTTGCAAAACATTGTCGATGAAATTCAGCAGTCTTTGGAACTGCTAAGGAGGCATCTTTGACCTCGAAAAGTCAAAAAAAGAACTAGAACGTCTCAATAAATGCGCAGAAGACCCAAACCTTTGGGACAACCCTGAGACGGCACAAATAATTATGCGTGACCGCACACGGCTCTCTGAAGCGATGAATGGTTTTTGGCAGATGGAACAGGGGCTTATGGACAATCTCGAGCTGATTGAAATGGCGGAGGCCGAGGGAGACAATGAGGTTGCTGCAGACGCCGAAAAGGCATTAATCAAATTGAAGAAAGAGGCAGCACGGCGACAATTAGAGAGCCTGCTCTCAGGTGAGGCGGATGGGAATGATTGCTATCTGGAAGTGCATGCAGGCGCGGGGGGCACCGAGTCTCAGGATTGGGCAGAAATGCTTTCTAGAATGTACGCACGCTGGTCCGATAACCACGGTTGTAAAGTTGAACTCCTAGAGGAGAGTGCTGGTGAGGAGGCGGGTATCAAATCGATTACGTTTAAGATTTCTGGCATTAACTCTTACGGATGGCTTAAGACGGAAAGTGGTGTTCATCGTTTAGTTCGCATCTCGCCATTCGACTCGGCCTCACGTAGGCACACAAGTTTTGCCTCAGTCGGGGTTTATCCCGTTATCGACGAATCAATTGCAATAGAAATAGTCGACAGTGAGATCCGTATAGACACCTATCGTGCCTCGGGCGCGGGCGGTCAGCACGTAAATAGAACAGACAGTGCCGTGCGTATAACTCATGAACCAACCGGTATCGTCGTGCAATGCCAAAATGACCGCTCACAACATCGTAATCGTGCAACTGCAATGACAATGCTGAAAGCAAGACTCTACCAATTGGAGTTAAAAAAACGAGAAGACAAAGCTGCGGCTGACCACGCAGCTAAGACTGAAATAGGTTGGGGTCATCAAATACGCTCCTATGTCCTGCATCCATACAAGATGGTCAAAGATCTACGAACCGCTGTTGAGAAAAGCAATGCGGAGGGAGTGCTCGACGGTGACATTGATGATTTTCTAGAAGCTGCGTTAGCGGAACGGGTTATCGGTAATCGCGAAAATGGGATGCAAGGGCAATAAACTAACCTCCCGATGCCGTGCTATCTTGGGCAGCATAGGTTTTAATTTAAGAAGCATGCTGCCGATAACTTTTAGTGGATACCGAGATATATCCGTGTTCTGCCTAAGCACCCTTTCAAAGGATTTGGGCCTGATAATGAAAAAATTTCTGTGATCCTTTTTAATGAATTCAGTTGCACCTTTCATTAATTAACGGAACGGTGTTGCCCACTCAATGACAAAATATAACAATCTTGTTTGGTCTAGATGGTCCTGTCTAAGAAATACGGATAAGGTCATTAAAATGCCTCCGGACTAAATTAGCTGTGTCGTGCATTTTTTCGACTAGCTCCTCAAAATTAGTTGTGTTCCCCGCTTGTGCCAATAATTTCTGCGGGCCTGTGGTATGTGATTTATTCTCTACGCCTTCAGTCGTTGTGATTCGAAGTGTAGATTCTAAGTCGTACCAAAACGTAAGTCCTCCGATAATCTCATTCGCAGCTCTTGAATTCAAAAACCCATGCTCGTGCAATTGATAAAGAGAATGAATAGTGTTGGGTGATAAGACCTCTGGACATTCAGCTGCATGAAGTAATTGAAGATATTGAGCGATAAACTCGGCATCAACAAGGCCACCCGGCCTATGTTTGATATCCCAAATATTACGGCCAGGAAATTCGAGTGATATGCGGTTACGCATTTCAAGTACGTCGCTAACCAGTCTGGTCTTTTCTCGTTCTTGAGAAAGAACCGCATGACGCATTGTTTCCAATCGAACTGACAAATCAGTAGGTCCGACAATGACTCTCGCCTTACTTAAGGCCATATACTCCCATGTCCATGCAGAATTCGCGTAGTATTGTTCGTATGATAGAATACGTGTTGCAATAGGCGCTCTTTTACCATCCGGACGCAGTCTGGTGTCCACATCGTAAAGTCTTCCCTCTCTGGTAAGCACGGATAGAGCTGTGATTATTCTTTGGGCTAGGCGCATAAAGTAGATATTGGCATCAAGTGGCTTTGCCCCATTTGATCTCGTTTCTGATGGTGAGTAATTATAAACAAAAACCAAATCAAGGTCGGAGCCCTGCATTAGCTCGCGGCCGCCTAGTTTGCCAAATGCTATAATTGCCATGCTGCCCGCCTCTAAAGAACCATGTGTTTTGCTAAATTTGTTATTTGCACATTCAGTCATTGCTTGCAGAGCTGTCTCTGCAATATCGGATAGCGTCTCGCAGCATTCATGCCCTTTTACAGCACCAAGTAATAACTGCGTTCCATTTTGGAATTTTTTGTCATTGGTCCAACGTCTGACTATATCGAGTTGATCTTGAAAGTCGGTTGCTTGCTGTAGATTTGTGGAAAGATCTTCGATTAAGCTCTTGCGATTACCAAGTGGCGAGTAAAAATCCCGGGAAAGCACATGGTCAAGAAGACCTGGATTTTTACTTAGTCGTGTTGCGAGTTTTGGTGCGTTTCCCATAATATCTGTAACAAGCTCTAACACTGATGGTGAATTGGCAAACATTGACAATGTTTGTACTCCACTGGGAAGAGCTTTTAGAAAAGCATCAAATCGCATGAATACCCTGTCGGGTTGAGTGCGTGAACCAAATGTTTTCAGTAGGTGAGGCATTAATTCGGTAATAATCTGTCTGGCGCGTTCCGTGCGTGTTGCACGATATTGCCCCCTATGCCAGTTGCGTACCGCTTCGGATATGGATTCTGGATCAGAAAAACCCATCTTACGCAAATTCACCAAAGTATCCGCATCATCCTCTACCCCGGTAAAAACAAGATTACCCTCAGCCCCTAGATTTTTTGACCTTTCAAATAGTTTTGCGTAATGACGTTCCACTGTCTTGAGGGTTTCTATTAATTTTTCTCTAAATGACGTTGCGTCAAGAAAACCGGCAAACTTAGCAATTGCTGTAATTCCTTCGTCAGTTTTTGGTATGTTATGAGTTTGCCGATCATCAACCATCTGCAAGCGGTGCTCTAAATGGCGAAGGAATACGTACGCCTTGCAAAGGTCTTTAGATATTTGCAACGATATTAGGTTTTTTGCGGCCAAGGCATACAGTGTTTCAATTAGGTCGCGTTTACGGAGTGCGGGAATTCGTCCGCCCCAGATGAGTTGCTGTGTTTGAACAAAAAATTCTATTTCCCGTATTCCGCCACGCCCCACTTTGATATTGTGTCCATTTATGGATATCTTATCTCCCCCACGGAAGGCGGCAATCTGTCTTTTGACTGAGTGAATATCCTGTATGGCCGCGAAATCTAAATTTCGTCGCCATACAAAAGGCCGGATACGTATAATAAAATCTGCACAAACCCTAGTGTCCCCAGCAACTGGCCGGGCGCGAATCATCGCTAGTCGTTCCCAATTTTGTCCGATACTCTCGTAATACCCGATAGCGCTATCGATTGGTATTGCCAGAGGATTCGAGCCCGGTGCAGGACGTATTCGAAAGTCAGTTCGGAAAACATATCCGTCTTGGGTGCGTTCCTCTAAAATTTTTATTATGAGCCTTGTAAGCCGAACCATCCCGCGACTAAGTTTGTCCGGTTGATATGTTATGGCGTGTCTTGGGTCATAGATCGCTATTAAATCAACGTCACTTGAATAGTTGAGTTCCTGCGCTCCAAGCTTTCCCACGCCGATAATAGCGTATCCGCCAGCCTTTTCCGGGGTTTTTGAGGTTGATATCTGCAGTACTTTTGCGTTTGAAAGCTGACGAAGTCCAAACCGAACGGCGATGTTGATAGCAGTATCGGCAAATTGACTGAGGGTTGAAGTAACTTGATTGATAGACCAAAGACCTGCGATATCTGATATTGCAACCAACATCGCAATTTGTCGCTTAGCGCGGCGAAGACCTGACATTAAATTTGTAAGATTGTTTTCCTGTCCGATCTCAACTTCTATTGCATTAATGATGGCATTGTTGACAGCTTCCGGGCCCTCTTCCAGAATTTGAAAAAATAAAGAGGACTCGCTCATAATGCACTGAGTTAGAAATGTACTGTTACCAAAGATTGCTCTCAGGAAACTGCCACCGTCATGTTTAACAAGGTATTGCCGAAATGCAGCGTCCTCTTCTGAGGCCTGAGCAAGCCACCTATCTATACCAGCCTCCGCCTTGCGAATACGTCCTGCAGATGGAAGCTTTTTTATAGATCCAAAAAATTTTGAAAATCTCTCTGTCAACTGCTGGTTTCCCTATGCAATCGAATGTCGCAGTGCTATTGCTTTAGACCTAACAATTCGGCAAATAGCTGTGTCGCAACGACGCATTAAAATAGTTATGAAAATTTTTTTAGGCCTCCTTCTAGGCGGTCTGATTCTAGCTGCTCTGTTGGCTTGGCGGTTGTCAACTTCACCACTGTCTCTAAATTTTGCTACGCCTTTTATCGAACGCAATTTTAGCGCTGTTGACAAGTCCTACGTTGTGCGTGTCGACGAAACCGTGCTCATTTGGGACGGATGGCGTCGTCCAGTTGATATTAGAGCTCGAAATATTGAGATTTTTAGCCGCGATGGGAAATTGCTGGTGAGTCTGCCGCAAGTCTCTATCGGGCTATCAATGCGCGCCATACTTAAGGGGCGTTTAGCAGTGGCTACTTTAGGAATTCGCTTACTGCGAGGCTCAATCGCACGGTTTCCAGATGGTGTACTTACAGTGGACTTGCAGCCGAAAGAGGGAAAAGCCCAAAATATTGGGGGGCTTTTAAAAGTCGCGGCTCGCGAGTTGTCGCGCCAGTATGGTTCAACTGATGGGCCACTCGGCTACTTAAAACGTGTGAACATAATTCAATCCCAGTTAACCTTCGATGATCGGTTGGCAGGAATAATCTGGCATTCTCCTCGTGCTGATATTGTAATGTTACGAGAGGCTGCAGGCCTAAAGATTGATGCTGCGATCGTCATAGAAGCTAACAAACGTCGCGCAAATTTATTTGCCCAATTTGTATATGAAGGACGGACAGGCGAGTTCTTGGCCCGAACTCGTTTCGAGAATTTAAACCCCTCCCTCGTAGCTCGATCGGTAAGTGGCCTCAACGATTTGGTCAACTTTAATATGCTTGTCACCGGGGAGGTCGCTATTGGTGGCACCCAGAATGGCACCATTACAAAAATTGGTGGAAATATTGCGACACCGGTGGGACAGATTGAAGGAGAATTTGAGATAGACCCCCGTGAAAGTAATATAGTTGGGTTAGCTCGATTTAAAGGGATCAATGTGGCTGAGGTTTCTAAACGTGTATCGTGGCTAAAAAAATTGGCTGGATTACAGGTTAATCTCAATGGCAGCGTTGGAGGCAGGGCGACTTTAAATGGTGATATTAGCGAGTTAGAATTCAACCTTGCTTCAGGCAGCGGAGCACTAGAAATCCCGCACTTGTGGAAATCGTCACGCAAAATTAAACAGGTTCGGTTAAAAGGTACTTTAAGTAATGGTTTAGAAAAAATTGAGCTTTCAGAAGCAATTGTTGATTTTGGTGGGCCTAAGATTGAAGCAGAAGCACAGGCGGAGCGCATTGGTGGTGAGGCACGGCTCAAAATAAATGCAAACCTGTTTGATTTACCGTTCGAAGGGCTGAAAAATTATTGGCCAAAACAACTAGCTAAATCTGCCCGTCGCTGGGTCACACGAAATATACGTAACGGCTTTGCGCGGGAGACGAATCTACAAATAATAGGCTGGATGCCAGACAACGACTTGAATAAATTTAAGGCGTCAAGTGTAAGAGGCACAATGCGATATGAGGATCTTAAAGTCGCGTACTGGTCGCCACTGCCAAAAATTGAGGGAGCGGGCGGTACTGCTACCTTCTCTGACAAACGATTCGATATGGTGGTTTCTAGCGGTAAATTGCGTGATATTCAAATTGATCAGGCGCAGGTGAATATGTACAAGCTCGACACTGACAATGAGCAAATTTCTGTTGATGTTGTCATGCGTGGACCGCTCCGGACTGCACTCGAAGTGCTTGACCATAGGCCTTTGGGCTATATTCGGGAACTCGGTCTATCAGCTGGAGATGTAAGTGGATCAGCGGCAATTCGACTTAGAATGGATTTCCCACTTGATACGAACGTAGATAGGGATGAGCTGAGGGTTCGATCAAGTGCCACCCTCAAAGATGTTGCTTTCGCTCCTGGGCCATTTGGTCTCGACATTCGGGATGGTCAGTTCAAATTTAAGATGGTTGAAGATGAAATGTCCGTAAGAGGGCCAGCGCAAATCAATGGAGCGGCAACTCAGATCGTCTGGCGCGAGTTTTTTTCTGAAAAACACAAAATAAAAAGCGATTATAGCCTTAACGCTTCCCTAGACGCAGCCGCTTTTGAAGGACTGGGTATTTCGACTAAAAACATAATGACTGGGGCTATGAGTGCCGATGTAAAGTATGCAGTCCATAAAAATGGAATCCGAAAGTTGAAAGGAAATATCGATTTCAGCAAAGCGTCGCTCGACTGGCCAGAATTCGGTTTGGCTAAAGAAGTTGGAACGAGCGCTGTGGCACAAGTGCGGGCTGAGTTCGATCAAAATGGGATTGTAACATCTGCCAGCACTGAATTCTCAGGTGAGAATTCCTCTGGTAGCGCAGACTTTAAGATGCATTCAGCGCCGGACGAAAGGTGGAAACTAAAATTCAATAAACTGACAATTGTTAACAACACAGTTGATGGAGCACTCGTTTGTCAGGATGATGGAGTATATGCCGGGACGTTAGGACTTGATAGACTTGATGTTCAATATGTTATGGAAAGGCTTGAAGATGAGGCTTTGGCGGAAAATACAAAACAATCTATTGCACTAAACATCAACGCCAGCATTGGATTATTAAGTTGGGGCATCAAACGGCGATTACATGGCGTGGATCTCTCACTTAGGTTTGATAACAATAGCATACAAAAATTCAAGTTGTCTGGTGGTGTGGGTAAAGGGGCTAAACTTTTGATAGATTATCAGCCGTTTTCGATAGGGTACAAATTATCGGTAGAAACGGATGATTTTGGAGCGTCGCTCAAAGCACTCGATATTGCCAAGAACGTAAGTGGGGGAAAACTTAAGATAAAAGGTAAGCGGCTGAGTTTAAACGCACCGATGGAGGGCGAATTTACTGTCAGTAAGTATCGGCTCCGAAAAGTTCCATTGTTCGCAAGAATATTTCAGGTTGCCTCATTGACCGGCATTGTCGATGCATTTGATCGAGAGGGGGTAGAGTTCGATACACTTGAAGGCCGTTATGCTTACGAATCAAAACTTTTGCGATTGGATAATACACGTACTTTTGGATCTTCAATTGGGATAACGACCGAGGGCACTTTAAATCTAAAAAATGATATCGCTGATTTTGGTGGTGCTTTAATACCAGCCTACACATTGAACCGCATCCTTGGACAAATTCCTCTTCTTGGGCCTATTCTTACAGGTGGGGACGATGAGGGTTTGTTCGCAGCCACCTATTCAGTTAAGGGCGCACTCGCTGATCCAGATATTTCAGTGAACCCCCTATCTGCGTTGGCTCCAGGTTTATTGAGAAAATTCTTAGGAGTGTTCGATGCCGAGATTGGTGATCCAGATGCTCCGGCCCCTTTAGAAGGGAAAACCGGGAATGCTAATACCGACAGCGCACCCTAATTGAACGATGTCTAGAGTTTAATTTTATCTTGGTAATAGAAGGGCGTGACGTTTTTTGCCCGCTGAGAGCTTTATTACTCCGTCTTGATTGATGTCGATGGTTGTAATTTGAGCAAGTTCTTCACTGATCTTTTTACCATTTAGTTTTGCACCGCCACTTTTGATCAATCTTCGTGCCTCACTGTTGGATTTTGCAAGACCTGCCCTAGTAAAAAGTACAAATGCTGGAAGTCCATCTATTAATTCTTCTTTCTTAAGCGAAATACACGGAAGGTCATTCCCTATTCCACCTTCAGCAAACGTTCTACGAGCACTTTCAGAGGCTGCTATAGCTGCCGCGCGACCGTGGCATAGCGCCGTTGCTTCAGTTGCGAGAACCGACTTCGCTTCATTAATGTCTGAACCCTCGAGTTTCTCATATTCGGCAATTTCGGTGTCCGGTAATTCAGTGAATAACCGCATGAAGCGGGCTACATCTGTGTCCTCGGTATTTCGCCAGAATTGCCAAAATTCGTAAGGTGGTAGACGTTCTTTGTTGAGCCAAATAGCCCCCTCGGCAGTTTTACCCATTTTAGAGCCGCTTGCGGTCGTTATCAGATGGGTTGTTAGGCCAAACAGTTCTTTACCGTCAAGACGCCGCCCGAGCTCTATGCCACTTACTATATTTCCCCATTGATCTGAGCCGCCCATTTGAAGCTGGCAATTATGATTTCTCGACAACTCCACAAAATCATATGCTTGCATAATCATGTAATTAAACTCTAAGAAACTTAGTGGCTGTTTACGCTCGAGTCTAAGCTTGACAGAATCAAGGCCGAGCATCCTGTTAACTGAAAAATGGCGCCCAACGTCGCGTAAAAAAGGTATGTACTGTAAATTATCCAACCAGTTTGCATTATTGACCAGAATTGCGTCCGTTGGGTTATCTCCAAACGAGAGGAATCGCTCAAAAACTCCTTTAATATTGTCGATATTTGATTGAATATCCTTTTCAGTAAGTAATTTGCGGCTATCGTCTTTGCCAGATGGGTCACCGACTTTAGTCGTTCCACCGCCAACAAGCACGATTGGTTTGTGGCCCGTTTGTTGTAAAAGACGCAGTAACATAATTGGCACCAAGCTTCCAATGTGAAGTGAGTCTGCGGTTGCATCGAAGCCTATGTACCCAGTAATTGAAGAGTTTGTAGCAAGAGCATCTAGCCCGCTAGGATTAGTGCAGTCACTGATATAACCCCGTGATTTTGCACGTTTGAGAAATGTAGATGTAAATTCAGCCATGTGTGCCATTTAGCACAATCAACAGAATCCGACAACGAGTGGCAAAAATGATGGTATAATCTATCTATGTTGGTAGTTGGACTCATGAGCGGCACGTCTCTAGACGGTATAGATGTCGCTTTAATCGAAACCGATGGAGAGCGGATAGAAGGTCACCTAGGTGGCATGTCACTGGCCTACGACTGTAAATTTCGAGATCGTTTGCGGGCATGTCTAGGTTCTACTACCCATGACCCCAAAATCCAGTCCATAGAAACTGAACTGACGGATCTCCATGCAAATGCAGTATCATTGCTTTTGGATGGGCTCGGTGTAAAGCCAAAACAAGTTGGTTTAATTGGCTTCCACGGTCATACCATATGTCATCAACCAGAGCACCGTTTCACATGGCAATTAGGGGATGGCGCTCAATTGGCCAATGTTACTGGCATAGACGTAGTGTGTGATTTTCGCAGTGCTGACGTGGCCGCAGGTGGGGAGGGGGCTCCTCTCGCTCCTGCTTATCATTATGCCTTGTGCAAAGGCATAGAAAAACCATTAGCCATTCTTAATCTTGGTGGCGTTGCTAATGTGACCTGGTTGGGTGACACCGGTAGCATTTTAGCTTTTGATACTGGGCCTGCTAATGCTCTCATTGATGACTGGATGCATAGGAAAGTTGGCATTGCATATGACCAAGATGGTCGGTGGGCAGCACAAGGTATCTCACACACTGATTTTGTTACCGATTGGCTGAATAACGAGTATTTTAGTCGAAGGCCTCCCAAATCACTAGACAGAGATTTTTTTAATTGTGATCCTATAGCGGATTTGTCATTAGAAGATGGCGCAGCAACTTTGACTGAATTCACGGTCAAGTCGGTTCAGCTTGCGACTCAATTTTTCCCAAGAGATCCGCTGAGGTGGCTGGTTACGGGTGGAGGACGAAAGAATACCACTATTATGCAATTTTTAAACTCAACTTTAGAGTTACCTTGTACTAGGGTGGAAAGCTTAGGATGGAATGGCGATCTGCTGGAGGCAGAAGCATTTGCTTTTTTAGCTTTAAGGTCGAAGTATAAACTGCCAATAAGCTGGCCTAGCACGACGGGTGTGTCCACACCTTTGACTGGCGGACGCCTGTTTCAGGGAAGACGATAGATTAAACTGAGAAACCTTTTAGTCGTCTGTGCCACTGAGAAGACGTTCATCAACATAGCTTGCAACTTCCTTTTCCAGCTGTTCCATTTTATTTGTAAAGAAATGATTAGCTCCTGGGATCGTAGTATGGTCAATACGTATGCCCCGTTGTTGACGCAATTTTTCAACAAGTTTTTCAACCGAGTCTGGCGGCACTATGTCATCTTTACTGCCTGTTACCATAATTCCAGATGAGGGGCAGGGAGCAAGGAAGCTAAAGTCGTACATATTGGCTGGTGGAGCTATGGAAATGAATCCCGCTATTTCAGGTCTACGCATCAGTAACTGCATTCCGATCCAAGCACCAAAGGAGAATCCGGCAATCCAACACTGACCTGCATTCTCATTATACTCTTGGAGCCAATCTAGGGCAGCTGCAGCATCAGAGAGTTCCCCCTCGCCGCGGGAGAATGTTCCTTGTGATCGTCCCACGCCGCGAAAATTAAAACGAAGACAAGAGAAGCCACGACGCACGAACATATAGTACAATGTATAGATAACTTTATTGTTCATTGTGCCGCCATGTTGCGGGTGAGGGTGCAAGAAAAGCGCGATAGGAGCGGCTGCATTGTTGTTGTGGCGATAACGCCCCTCGATACGACCTTCAGGTCCATTTATAATAACTTCGGGCATGATGTTTTTTCTTATTCTCCTCGGTATTGATACAAGTTTATCAATGCCGTCATATTGTTACGTTAATAGTGCATTCGCATGTATAATTGGCTAATCTTGACCCCCGGAGTCGAGGATTATATATCCAGTTGTTGTTATCAGGATTAAATTAAATTTTTTGTTAAAGTTAGAGAGTCAGTTTAGCATGTTTGTTTGCTTAAGTGAAAAATAACTGAACTACACCGGAACACTAGTGCATAGGCCAATGTTCAAAGTTATTCGTGATGAAATTGATGCCATGATGCAGCGCGATCCTGCGGCTCGCTCGCGTGCTGAGGTTTTTTTCTGTTATTCTGGGTTCCACGCCGTGGTTTTACATCGTTTCGCTCACCTTGCATGGCAGCGGGATTTTTGGTTTTTAGCGCGGTTAATATCCCAATTTGGAAGATTTTTGACGGGAATAGAAATTCATCCGGGTGCTTCAATAGGCAAGCGCTTATTTATTGATCACGGCATGGGCGTAGTGATTGGTGAGACAGCGGAACTTGGTGATGATGTAACAATTTATCAGGCTGTAACCTTAGGAGGAATTGCTCCATCGATTAACTCAGAAAGTCAGCGCGAAAGGAACCGTCACCCAACACTGGGCGATGGGGTTATTGTTGGTTCAGGTGCTCAAATTTTGGGTCCGATAAATGTCTCGGCCGGAGCGCGCATTGGTGCAAATGCTGTCGTTACGCAAGATGTGCCCGCAGCAATTACAGTTGTAGGAATTCCGGCTCGGGTTGTGGAACACAAAGATATTGATGTTGCAGAGGTTTTTCGGCCTTATGGCACACCACTCGGCGAGCTTCCCGATCCACTAGTGCGATCGTTAGAGGGATTAGTTGAGCATGTTGCAAACTTACAGGCGCGAATTGATTTGCTAGAGGAAGCTCTGGAAAAAAAGATAAAAAAAAATAAATGAACATCATATTAAAAATTCATTGGCACTATTTAGCCGAACTTTGTGTGGTTCTTCAACGATGATTTATCTTGATCACAACGCAACAACACCAATGAGGCCTGCGGTAAAACGTTGTGTCATCGAAGCTTTGGACATTTCAGGCAACCCATCATCTATTCACAGCAGTGGAAGACGTGCTCGCGCTATGGTAGAGAAAGCACGTGGTCAAATCGCCAGTTCATTTGGCGTAACGCATGAAAATATTATCTTCACTAGCGGTGCCACCGAAGCAAACACATTAGCGTTAGCTGGCAGTAAATGTAGGCGGGTTTTCGTCTCAGGCGTCGAACATCATTCGGTTCTTGAGGCTGTGGGTCATGTGGAAAAAATTGCTGTTGACCAGGATGGTCTTGTTAGTCCGGAGTGTCTCGAGACTCTTTTGCGACGTAACGGGAATTCTGTGCTGGTTTCGGTTATGCTGGCCAATAATGAGACCGGTGTTATTCAGCCTATTGCTGAGTTAGCGGGTATTGCGCACGATTATGGAGCATTGTTTCATTGTGACGCCGTTCAAGCACCTGGCCGAATTCCGCTAAAGATGAACGAGTTAGACGTAGATATGATGACGCTGTCTGCGCACAAAATAGGTGGGCCCAAAGGTGTCGGTGCGTTGATTCTAGCCCCTGGGATCGAGATTGCATCAACAATGAATGGCGGCGGTCAAGAGCGGGGGCGCCGTGGCGGCACCGAAAACGTCCCGGCCATCGCTGGTTTTGGTGCAGCGGTAATGCATGTAAACGAGATGCTGAATAAGGCAGGCCATATTGCCAAGCTTCGGAATGGAATGGAGCAGGCCATCCTTGAACAGGCACCGGAAGTTGTAATCCACGGACACAAAACACCCCGTTTGGTGAATACGAGTTTATTTGGGGTTGACGGAGTATCGGCAGAAACTCAGGTAATAGCCCTCGACCTTTCAGGGATTGCTATTAGCTCTGGCTCTGCTTGTTCATCTGGAAAGGTGGGCCCTAGCCACGTTCTGAGAGCGATGGGATTATCTGAAAGTATGTCAGCGTCATCTATAAGGGTAAGTATTGGCTTTGAAACAAAAGAAGAGGAAATGGCGCGTTTCGTAGATGCCTGGGTGTCGAGTTTAAAAATGATTAAACGGCAAGTTGATGCTGCTTGATCGAAGAATGAGTTCGGTGGCCTAATATGACAACAGATGAACCTGTTTACCTTGATTATCAAGCGACAACGCCAGTGGACCCTCGCGTTCGCGATGTTATGTTGCCATGGTTTCACGAGATGTTTGGCAATCCGCATTCCAGTGATCACGCTTATGGTTGGGTAGCTGAACAGGCAGTTGAGGACGCACGAGCTCATATAGCTAAACTGATAGGCGCTAAGCCGAATGAGATAACCTTCACGTCTGGCGCAACGGAGGCCAACAATTTAGCGGTGAAAGGGACTGCACGGGCGATTTCATCTGGCCGTAATCATGTCGTCACCTGTGCAACTGAACACAAATGTGTGCTGGAGAGTTGCGCTCGGTTGGAACGAGAGGGGTTCACCGTTACTTACCTTCCAGTTGAAAAGAGCGGCTTGCTTGATCTTGACCTTTTGGAAAATGCATTGAGTGAGCGCACCGCACTTGTTTCGATTATGATGGTCAATAATGAAATAGGAGTGATTCAGCCCGTAACGGAAATAGCAAGTCTGTGCGCGAGGGTCGGTGCGTTGTTTCACACTGATGCTGCGCAAGCTGTTGCAAAAATACCCATTGACGTTAACGTGATGGGAATAGACTTGCTCAGTATTAGCGCTCACAAACTCTATGGACCAATGGGTATTGGGGCATTGTACGTTCGTCAGAAGCCAAAGATCAAAATTGAACCATTATTAGATGGTGGTGGACAGGAACGTGGATTGCGCTCTGGTACCGTCCCTGCACCGCTTGCCATAGGTTTTGGGGAGGCATGTCGTTTAGGTTCGGAAAACATTTCTGAAGAAGCTGACCGAATTAGGCACTTAAGGGACCAATTTTTAGCGCAAATTTTCGATAGTTTAAATGATGTAAAATTAAACGGGGACCTCGAAAGACGCATTCCTGGAAATCTAAATTTATCATTTCTAGACATAGACGCACAGGATTTAATGATGCGTTTGCCGAGTATAGCACTGTCCTCGGGATCAGCCTGCACTACGTCCTCAGTAGCGTCATCCCATGTTTTGCAGTCGATCGGTGTTGAGAAGCGTCTATTGCACAATGCTATTCGCATTGGATTTGGCAGGTTCACAGTTGAAAAAGAAGTGATTTTTGCTGCTGAAGAAATTATTCAGGCGGTGCTATCTCTGAGAAATATTACTCAGACTTATGAGAAAAATTATAATGGCCAAAATAGTATTTCTCAGTGCTGAAGGCGACGCTCAGGAAGTGGATGCGCCAGAGGGGTGTTCGGTATTAGATATAGCGCATCGTAATGGTATAGACATGGAAGGAGCTTGCGAAGGGCAGATGGCTTGTTCTACTTGCCATGTGATTGTTGACCCGGCGTGGATTTCAAAATTACCAGCACCCTGTGAGGAGGAAGAAGGGTTGCTTGATTTGGTTACAGGCCTTACCCAAACTTCCCGACTCGGATGCCAACTTAGAATGATTGAGGCATTAAATGGTCTCACCCTGCAATTACCACACCGAAAGAGTAATTTAATTTTTGAAGACTAGCTTTCTACTTTGAAGTCTAAGAAAACTTTATTTTAATAGTATAAAATCAGTCGGTTGGCATGATTTTCTTCGTAAACATCGAGAGATGTAAACATTAAGAGATGGCCTTTTCTATGAAATACGGTCAATAAAAATATAACTCGATTTGACCGCTTTTCCCACGCTAGCTAATATTTTGTATGTATTAAGCGACGAGATACAAAATATGGTGGGTGGTTCAATTTTGTTTACATATCTGTGCTTGACTAAACTGCGCATCGCAGTGAAATATTTTTTAAGCAGTCTGGTCGGTGGCTTGCTAGCGTGTATTTTGGGGTTATTTCCAGTTGCGGAAGCTTCCGTTGGTGAAAACTACTCCGCCAATGCGAATGTTAGCGTCACTCAACTTCGAAGTGGCGAGCATGCGAATTTTTCACGCGTTGTTCTCGATACTACTGATCAAGTAAATGTAAAGTATGATACAAGTCCAGATGGAAAAACTATTGCTATTGTAATTCCAAAAGTTAAGTGGAAGGCCCGTAATACTTACACATACTTGAGGAGCAAAAATATTGACAGAATAGAATTCGTTCCTGCTGCGGGAGGTGGCGGGTCTTTGTTAATAGAAGGAAAAAGACAACTCGGCTTACGTTGGATTAGAGGATTGAAGCCGAGTGGTAAATATGGGCATCGGCTAGCATTTGACGTTGTGCCAAAAAAATCAAGAATGCTGCCATCGAAAGCAATCGTTATTCGTAATACGGTCCGCGGTATGAAAGGCCAGGTAGTTCAATCAGTTTTGTCTAAGGTGCCGACATCGGTAAACAAGGTTGCATCCGGCCATATTACATCTCAAACACCTCAGAAGTTTCCTACATCAATACGTACCAAGGCAATGGCAGGTAACATTGGCTCTGCGCGCATGGACCCCTACATTGCGCTTAAAAGTGGGTCTTTCTTTGCCAGTGACGGTTCGTTAGATCTCGATGACCCAGCGGCGTCCCATAATGTCGAAACAGATGCACCGCTTACTTCTGGTGTGTTTAGTGGTGCTTTAGGAATTAGTTGGGCGTCATATGGGTTGCCTGTAAGGAATGAGTTCGAGTTCACCTATAGAATGAAGGCTGACACCGACATAACTACAACAAATCGAACCAGTGGGGTTGCACAGGCGGGAACGGCCGAAATCAGCAGCGTAAACTTTATGCTAAATAGTTTTTACGATTTTCCAATACAATCAAAGTTCTCTCCATTTATAGGCCTGGGTTTGGGAGTTTCTCAAAATGAGCTTGAAGTGAGCACAACGCTTAACGGCGTCTCACAAACGTATGAGTCAGATGCGTCAATAGGTTTTGCCTATTCATTGATGGCAGGGACAGGCTACAGAGTATCTCCGCGTTGGCTTGTAGACTTCGCCTATCGGTACATCGATTCAGGAAGTTTGCGCACGGCTCTTGGTTCCGGCGGAAATACGAATCGTCGTTTCGACCGCGGCGGTCTTCGGAGTCATGATATAATGTTAGGTCTTCGGTATGGAATTTAGCAATATCTTTTGCCGAAATGCCAGTGATTGACCGCCCTTCCTTTTTTCATCGATTAAAAGAAACTTGTCCGGATATATGGAAGGCATACACCCGTCACCCATTCGTAGCGGGGTTAGGTGATGGAACTCTCCCAGAGGCATCTTTTCGTTACTATCTCAAACAGGATTATATTTTTCTCATACATTTTTCCCGAGCTCATGCACTTGCGGCTTATAAAGCCGACCGAATTGAAGATATACGAGATGCGGCAGCTGCAGTGAGCGCGCTTGCCGATTATGAAATGAAATTGCACATCGACTACTGTAATAAATGGGGAATAACTGAGACAGCATTAGCAAATACGAAAGAGGCCCCAGCTAACTTAGCCTACACGCGTTTCGTGCTTGAGAGAGGCATGGTCGGGGACTTGTTAGATTTACAAGTGGTTTTAGCGCCGTGCATAGTAGGATATGCAGAAATAGGTTCTTGGCTTGTAGAGGGCCCGTTAACTAAGCGTCGCAATAACCCCTATAATCAGTGGATTGATATGTATTCAGGCAAGGAATACCAAGCGATTGGACAGGCAGCAATAAAGAAACTTGACAATTTAGCGGTGCGTTATGGTGGTAACAGCAGATTTGATGCTCTTGCTGAAAATTTTCAAATAGCAACTAAACTTGAAATTGAGTTCTGGCAGATGGGGTTAACTGGCGGCTTATGACTTTCTATGTTGTAATATCAATCATTGTACCTCTTATTTGTGAAACTTGACTGCCAACCAGCCGGCCACTTGGGTCAAAGGCAATGAACTGGGGTTGTATCCGTGGGTTTCCTCTTGCAAAAGAGGCAGAATTTCGACCAGCATTATCCGATGCGAAGCTCAGCGCCCTTGCTTCTGCCGAAACAAAAGCACCGTTACCCGCGGCCCGCGCAATAGGTGTAAAAGAAAAGAAATTCGTGGAAAGGATATTTTCGCCGATTATGTCGGTCATTCAGAGAGGCTCTCAATAAGGTATCTGTTTTTCAATGTTGCGGATAGCAGTTCTGAGGTCAATAGTGTAAAGCAAGGCTTGCCAGTTTTTAAAAACGAGCATAATTGCGTTTAAATTCGAAAAGCCTATATTTAAACGATGGATTGTTTAATAAAAAATAAAAAGCCCAAAGATAGTAAGATTGTGGTGGCGATGTCAGGTGGAGTTGACTCTTCCGTAACCGCCGCTCTTTTGTCGGAGGCAGGTTATAATGTCATAGGCATTACCCTGCAGCTATACGATCATGGGGCAGCGATAAACAAAAAGGGTAGCTGTTGCGCCGGTCAAGACATACATGATGCTCGTGATGTGGCAGACAAAATTGGAATACCGCATTATGTGCTAGATTATGAGACTAAATTCCAAGAATCAGTAATGCGAGATTTTGCGGACAGCTATGTTGCAGGCGAGACGCCCATTCCGTGCGTGAGATGTAACCAAACTGTAAAATTTAGAGATCTTCTCTCAACGGCCCGTGAACTCGGTGCTGACGCTTTAGCAACTGGGCACTACATTCGGCGGGTTGGCGGTCCAAATGGAGCAGAGCTTTATCAAGGATCTGACAAAGGAAGGGATCAAAGTTACTTTCTTTTTGCTACAACTCAGGAGCAGTTGGAGTATCTTCGGTTTCCGCTAGGTGAGTTGCCGAAAGGAGAAACACGTGCCCACGCTGAACGGTTTGATCTTTCCGTATCAGCAAAACCCGATAGTCAGGACATTTGTTTTGTTCCTAATGGCTCCTACGCCAATATCGTTGAAAAACTTCGGCCAGAATCAATAGAGCCCGGGGATATTGTAGACTGTAACGGCCGTGTGCTTGGGCGACATAACGGGATAATAGGTTTTACTATTGGTCAACGTCGCGGTCTCCATATTGGAGGGCGAGGGCCGAATTCGGAACCACTGTACGTTATTCGCCTCGAACCAAAAGAAAAGCGCGTAGTTGTAGGTCCTCGCAAAGCCTTGGCGGTTCCAAAAATCAGAATTGATCAGGTGAACTTGCTGGTAGGGTCAGATGAAATAAGTCGGCTTAAAAAGGTGATGGTAAAGTTTCGATCAGCTATGGAACCAGTGCCGGCTTCGGTCAAATTACTTCCAGGTAAGCAAGCAGAAGTGCATTTTTCCGAGCCACAATTCAGCATAGCTTCTGGTCAGGCCTGCGTATTTTACTGGAATGAGAGAGTGTTGGGCGGAGGATGGATAAAAAGGCATTAATCATTGTTTCTGGTGGGCCGGCTTTGTATCGTTCGGTCGATTTTCCGATCGAGTTGACCGGTGCTGTCAAAAAGAAAATTTGTAATCGCTTGCGAACAATTATCATCCTATCCAGTCTCATTCTATGTGGCATTGATCCTTTAAAAGTAAACGTTTTGCAAATAAGGATATTGTGATTTGGTGAAGTCATTTGTGCTCTCCTGAAAATTAGTACGCTTGACAGCAGAAGAGGTGAGCAGTATTTGCTACGGCTCTACAACTTGGTTGGCGGAGTAGCTCAGTTGGTTAGAGCAGTGGAATCATAATCCATGTGTCCGGGGTTCAAATCCCTGCTCCGCCACCAGTAACTAGCAATAGAAATGGTTGCCCTATCGTGACTCTCGTGCCAGCCTGATTGTACGGTCGATCATCTGAGGTGCGGTGCCTAGATAATTAGCTGGGTCAAGAATGATCGCAATGTCCTCTTTCGCAAGATGCTTTGAAATCAGTGAATGGGTTTCTAAGGCAGTGGCAAGCATAATGCCTTTATCGATGCAGTCGTTGCACACATCCTGCACTACCTCACGGGCATTGTCGCGGCCGATTTTAGGGGCGAGCGCCATCATGGCGGCCTCGGACATAACGAGGCCCCTTGTAAGCTCTAGATTATCGCACATACGTTTTTTATCGACTACAAGTCCTCGCAAAAGTTCCAGTATCTTCTCTAGTGCGCCGCCCGTTAGAACAAAAGTTTCTGGTAGAAGTGTCCATTCCAGATGACCCCCACCAACGTCGCGCTCATGTTGTGCCACCATGCAATCGAGGGCGAGGCCAACTTTTTCCCTTGCCATTCGCCCGGTGGCGACGACTGTGGGGCAGATAATAGGGTTGCGTTTTTGCGGCAACGTAGAGGAACCACCCCGACCAGCTTCATAGGGTTCGCTAACTTCAGCAATTTCAGTTCGCATGAGGAGACCAATTTCAGCAGCGATTTTGGCACAAGTGGCCGCAATAAGGCCAAGTAGAAAGGTCGCCTCCGTCCAGCCATCGCGGGAAACATGCCACGTAATCGGAGCTTCGCCGAGACCGAGCTCTTTCATAGTTTCCGATAGCACCTCTAGCCCCCGGCTCCCTAGTGACGCATTCGTGCCGACGGCGCCGGCAATTTGCCCGACTTCAATACGAGGACGATATTCTTTTAGGCGTTCACGATGGCGAAGAAATTCTGCGAGCCAGATGGCGGTCTTATAGCCGAAAGTAATCGGGGTGGCCTGGTTGCCCATAGTGCGTCCTACCATCACCGTATCACGGTATTTCTCGGAAAGGGCAATCAACGCATCCTCTACTAAAATTAGAGTTTTTTCCAAATGAGAAAGGCCATTTTTAAGCATGAGTGCTTGGCCAGTATCAGTAATATCCTGTGTAGTGCTTCCCCAGTGCGAATAGCGGCGGGTCTCGTCGTCGAGTGCGTTGTTGAGCTGATTAACTATTGGTAGGATTGGAAATCCAGACACCTTGAAATGTTCTGTCATGGCCGCGATATCGATATTATCCATAGTCGCAGCCTCGGTGATTTTCTCAGCGGCGTATTCGGGAATGATCCCAAGTCGAGCCTGGGCACGCGCTAGTGCTGCTTCTACATCGAGCCATGCTTGGAAACGTGCCTCATCGCAGAATATTTCTTTCATGCGCGAGCTGGTGAACATGCCAGCAAAATAATCGGAATCAATCAAAGTAGTCGCCATGATTAGCCTTCTAGCCGAGCGTTGCGTGAAGCTTTTACTTCGTTCATTACTTCGTCGATCATTTCAGAGGTGACGCCAAGATAGTTTGCTGGATCGATCAGCTCATCTATCTGAGCTTCGCTCAATTTGCCCTCTATTAGCGGGTCTCTCATAACGGCTTGCTTGAGTGTTAGCCCCTCTTGTTTGGCCCGAGCACATGCATCAAAGACAACATGGTGAGCTTCATTTCGCCCGATATAAGTGGCAAGCCCCATCATCACGGCTTCCGACATTATTGCACCACCTTCCATGTCGAGATTTTTTCGCATGCGCTCCTTTTCTACCTTTAGCCCACTCAGAAGTTTCAGTGTGTTTTCTAACGCGCCACCGCATAAAGTGAATGCTTCGGGCAAAAGTGTGTATTCGATTTGTGCTGCTCCGACAGGGCGCCCATGTTCGGCGACCATAGCATCGATATTGAGTGCAGCGCGCTCACGTAGCATACGGCCTGCAGCAATCAATGGTTGACATAGGGTGGGATTGCGCTTCTGTGGCAAGGTGGAACTACCACCACGGCCTGCCACGTGAGCTTCAGCTAACTCCATGATTTCCGTGTGAGCCAATAGTCCAACTTCTTGACCAATTTTAGAAAGAGTTGCTCCAATCATCGCCAATAAACTAGCCATCTCTGCCCATCGGTCGCGCGAACAATGCCAACCAATAGCAGGCGCATTTAGACCCAGCTCCTCGGCAACTGCTTTGCGCATGGCAATACCATGGTTCCCTACGGCTGCTAGATTACCCACTGCCCCGGTAACCTGGCAGGTAAGGAACCGTGGTTTTATTTGATCTAACCGATCATGATGGCGGTTAATTTCCGATAGCCAGACTGCAACTTGATGCCCGAACGAAACGGGGGATGCTTGTTGCATGACCGTTCGTCCTGGCATTAAGGTATTACGGTGAGTTTCGCAGTGATCGGCCAGTACATCCTCAAGTTTTGTTAGCAGCTCTTCGAGAATTACGATTGCTTGACGGTATTGGAGTACAAGTCCCGTATCGATCACGTCTTGGGTCGTACTACTCCAGTGAACATAACGGCCCGTCTCTTCACTCACTCTGCTCACTAGTGCGTGGATTAGCGGGATAATGCGAGCACCTTTTTCCTTATAGGCTGCAATAATGCTATCCGTATCAATATTTTCAATCTTTGCAGCTTCCGTAATCTCATCGGCAGCCTCCTGCGGTATCATGCCTACCCGTGCTTGGCCGCGTGCCAAGCCCGATTCCATCATCAGCCACCCTTCAAAACGCCCTTGATCAGAGAATATTTTGGACATTCGTGAAGATGCAAACATATGACCAAAATAGATGCTGTCAATGGCAGATATGGGCATGAAATAGCTTTCTTTTAGATGAATAAAAACTCCGCATTACTCTCCCGGCAAACATCTTCGATAGCGCTGCGTAAGCCCGACGGAACAGGAATGCCTGTTTGTTTGCGCTCATCCCGCATAATGTCTTCCGGTTCGCCGGCAACCAACACCGGTTGATCAGGATCGATCGGTGTAGATGCATGAAGATCATCGATCATTTGATCTACGCTTTCTTCAAACGGAATGTCAGGGTTGAAAATCTTTGGGTCTATGGCGAGGAAGAAGTGCCCAATATCCATACTACCTGGTACCTTTTGCGTATCACTATCACTCGCCATTATTTTTGCACCGGAAAATGCGCAGGATAGAATTTCTACCATAGCGGCCAAGCCATAGCCTTTATGGCTCCCCAATTCGCGGGTGCCACCAAGTGGGGTCTGCGTGCCGCCTTGTTCCTCAATAACAACTTTGGCATCCGTGGTTGGCTTACCATCTGCGTCGTTAGCCCAGCCGATGGGTAGTGGTAAGTTTTCATTATATTTGTTCCGCACTTTGCCGCCCGCAACCGTTGTGGTTGCCATATCTAAACTAAAAGTTTTGTTACGCTTGGTAGGAGCGGCGAAGGCAATTGGGTTTGTTGAGAATTTAGCATCTTTGCTGAATGTGGGTGCTACTTTTCGAAGCGCTGCAGAGGTTGTGGTTATGCCCACCAAGCTCTCACCAGCCATCATTCGGGTGTAATAGCCTGCGGCTCCAAAATGAGCTGAATTCCTAACCGCCACGGAAGCCATTCCTATCTTTTTTGCTTTTTTGATTACCAGCTTGGTGGCTGTTACTCCTGGCACGTAGCCAAGTCCACCTCCACCATCAATAAGTGCTGACACTGGTGTTTCATTAACAATCGTAACCGGGCCATCGATGGTTATAAGTTTGTCTCTCTGGCGTCTAAAATAAGGGGGGAGCATCGAAATACCGTGCGTATCTATGCCGCAGGCATCCGCGTCTGCCATAGCTTTTGCGGTGGTTGAGATATAATCCTCCGGCATACCCCAAGCCCGCATGAGAACGGAAATCTGTTTGCGGAGTATTTCTTCCGAAAAGTATTTAACTTCACCTTTTCCACCGAGCTCAGCCATACCCTACGTCCTTAACTTAGATAGAAATTTGTGCCGGTTTCGGCAGCTAGGTCATTCAGTTTCTCGCGCAATCCTGGCAGGATCGGAATTCCGGTTTTGGCGCGCTCTTCTTCGACCAAATCCTCTGGTTCACCCGCCACCATTACTGGTTGGTCAGGAGTAACCGGCTTGGTAGCCCGAAGTTCATCAATCAATTGATCGGTAGTATCTTCAAACGCGCCCCTCTCCCTAAAGAAAGTTGGCGCTATAGCTATAAAAAAATGCCCTATTTCCATAGAACCTGGCTTGCGTTTGCCATGATCTGGAGACATTACCAAGCTCGAACCTGTGAGGCACGCGCTAAGTATTTCAACCATTGCGCCTAGCCCGTAACCCTTATGATTGCCCATCTCCCGGGTACCGCCAAGTGATGTCATATTGGCGCCGTTGAAATATTCCGTCGCGTCAATCATCGGTTGTCCATTTTCATCAACAGCCCAACCTTTGGGCAGCGGCTGTCCCTCTACCGCTTTATTACGAATTTTACCACTGGCCACTGTAGATGTAGCCATATCAAGATTGAATGGTCTGTTGCGTTTGGTAGGCGCTGTAAAGGCAATAGGGTTTGTGCCAAGGCGTCCCTCAGCAGCCAGTGCCGGGACGACACGTGGTGCCGAGGTGCTCGTGAAAGCGAAGCCTACCAGACCCTCTGAGGCAGCCATGCGGGTGTAATATCCGGCTGCACCGAAATGTGCTGAGTTGCGCACTGCAACTGATGCTAAACCCATTTTTTTAGCCTTACCAATGGCTATATTCATTGCCTTATGGGCCACAGGGTAACCAAGGCCGCCACCCGCATCTAGCAATGTTGTCAGAGGGTTATCACGTACTGTGGTAATTTTCCCATCTAGTGTGATCCAATTATTTTTCGATCGCGTGTGGTAGTTGGGAATGCAAGCAATGCCGTGAGTGTCGATGCCGCGCTTGTCGGCATCGGTCATAATCATGGCCGTTATTTGAACGTAATCATCGGGCATTCCGAAGGAGGACAGAAAAGCTGCTGTTTGTTTTTCAATAATGTCTGCCGAATAGTACATCATATCTTGGCCCATTTCATTTTCCCCTATTCGAATACAAAAGCGGCATTCGACTGCCGTGCTATTTCTTTGATCTGACCACGTAGACCTGGAGGTATCGGTATTCCTGTGTTCTCTCGCTCCATGCGAATCACGTTTTCTGGTTCACCGGCGACCATAACTGGTTGGTCAGGGTTCATGGGCTTTGTAGCATGGAGGTAATCGATGAGTTCATCCACACTAGTTTCTAACTCACCTTCTTCTAAGAATTGTGTTGGATCAATGGCTAAGAAAAAGTGACCGATTTCCATAGAGCCCGGCTTATTGTTACCGTGATTGGGTGAAGAATCCAGACTGGCTCCGCAGAAAGAAGCAGAGAGTATTTCAACCATAGCGGCAAGGCCATATCCCTTGTGACTACCCCCTTCAGGTGTACCGCCGAGAGGCGTTTGTGTGCCGCCACGACTAATATAAACTTCTGGATCATCAGATGGGTTGCCGTCGGCATCACTAGCCCAGCCGAGGGGCAACTTTTGCCCTTCATTCCATTTGTTTCGAATCTTCCCGGCAGCAACAGTGGTCGTGGCCATATCCAAACTGAAAGGATTATTTTTTTTAGTTGGCGCTGCGAAGGCTATGGGGTTGGTTGAGAGCTTGCCGTCTTTGCCATGGGTTGGCGCAGTGCGCGGACCCGAGCCATTTGTTGTAGCTATTCCAATTAGACCGGCGTCTGCCATCATTCTGGTGTAATAGCCCGTTGCCCCGAAATGAGCCGACTCTTTAACAGTCACCGCCGCCATACCGTGTTCTTTCGCTTTGTTAATACACATCTCAGTGGCGAGAATGGAGGGGACATACCCAAGACCACCGCCCGCATCAATTAACGCAGTGGTCGCCGTTTCCTTCACAACACTTATGTCGGCATCTACCGTTATTACGTTCCGCTTCCTCCGGTCTTCATAGGGCGGGATCATAGAAATACCGTGGGTATCAATGCCGCAACTGTCTGCATCAACCATGACGGTTGATGTGGTTTTAACATGTTCGGAACGCATGCCCCAAGCTGAGAGAATATTCGCGATTTGTTCGCGGACCACCTCTTTTGGGATCCACATGACATCATTTTCATCTACACGAAAGGTCAAATTTTTCTCCTTTCAAAATTGGTTTTGTCCTAAAGGCTATGCCTATATTTGCGTTGCAGCTTAATCACAACAGTAACTAAATAATGGCTAGCCCAATAGCTTTGACCGAAGCGATAGTGACATAAGTACAACATTAGCGCGAGATAGCTACGTGTTACTTATGAAAACCATCCGAAATTCGTAGAATTTGTCGTTTCCAAACCCACATCACGTAGAAAAAACTACGCAGAATACTAAACTCATCGCAATAAGATTTGGAACCAAGAACCTACATAATTATACGGTCAAGAATATCCATGCCTACTCCAGCTTTTTTATAATGTGACTTCACCTTTTCAATTCGGGTAAATACGTCTTCATATCCTGTTTGGTTTCCATTCTCATCCACCATAATTAAAGGCCCGAAATTATGAAATAATGTCAGCATGTGACCCTCGGTAGGTGTAACAATGAGAGTGTGTGTCTCTCCAGCAGGCTCATAAATAAAAGTACCTTCACGGGCTTCCCAATCATGCTCCAGGTAGCCCCAACTTCCCTTGAGCGTGAAGCCGGTTACAGGTGCGGGGTGGCGGTGTCGCCCAATAATCCCTTCTTTAGAAGCGCGCGTAAGATTCACCCATGATCCCTGTGTTACGTTGTACATAAGTGGGCGAAACCAAACGCCGTCACCTCGGGGAACCCACAATCTTTCATCGTCTTCGTTAGTATGAATAACTAACTCTTTTTTTGCTTCTGGGGGTAAAGGAACGTTAATAGCTTTTATATCTGCGTCGGCAAATTTGAGTGCAGTCATCTAGGAGTCGCCTTTCATGTTAATTAACGAAAGTGGCATTAGCTTTTGTGCTTATCTTGTTGTCGGGCGTTATAGACCAAAGATCAATTCCATTAGTGGTCGGTTTTCCAGCTATTTGAAACGGTGAAGTGTCAAAGAGTGGAGCTCGAGCCTCAAACTGGAAGGTCCTTAACAATTGGCCCGGGTTTTTCTCCAAAGCTAATTCGGCTAGAAAGCTTGCGGCTAATGGACCGTGAACGACCAATCCCGGATATCCCTCCACTTCAGATGCATATTTTCGGTCGTAATGTATTCGATGAGTATTTAAGGTGCTGGATGAATAACGAAAGAGCATTAAAGGGTCTGGAGTAATCGTTTTCTTAAAGGCGCAGTCCAACGTTTTAGAAGATTTCTCGATCGCACGGTCCCCTTTTACAGAGCTAGCTTTTGGTGGGTCCTCACGATAGACAATGTTTTGCAATTCACTCAATGCCAGGTCACCATCTTTTCCAAAGAAATTCTGACGCACTTTACAAAAAACAAGAACTCCAGAGCGTCCCTCCTTTAGCGTAATGTCCTCGATAACAGCAACTTTTTTATGCCTCTCACTAATAATTAGCGGCTTCTCGTACTTGATGAAAGATCCTGCAAACATTCGCCTTGGTAAGGGAACTGGTGGCATGAAAGCGCCTCGGGCGGGGTGTCCGTCTGGATCAATTTCATCGTGACTTACCTTTGGTTTGAAAAAGAGATAGTGGCACATTGGGCCCATCGGCTCGCCCTCTCTCGGGCGATACTCTTTATTTAACAGTCCATAGTATTGGTGAATTGGCTGTTCACAAGAGCGTTCCTCCTGTATTTCGGTCTTCCCTACCCACGTCTTTAAATGTTCTATATTTAATTCCCTATCGGTCATGTTCATCCCCTCGATTACGCCACCCCCTAAAACTTAAGGTGGTTCGATAACGCTATTCGTTACAATTTGAGTCGAGCAAGTTGCAATCGGCGTAATCTCTATTATCATGTTATAAAATATCAAACGGGGAATGAAATGAAAATAACAGACGTGCGGGCATATGCGCTCGAAGTTCCAATGACAGAAAAAATTAGCGCGCCCATAGGTTTCCCTCGCGCCGAAGAGGTAGAAGGCGTGGTGTTTGCGGCGTATAGATCCACTCTTGTATTCGTAGATACTGATGAGGGAATTACTGGGGTAGGTGAGTGCATGACACGTTTATCGGGTACAGCACTTCGGGACATCTGCCTTACCCTAAAGCCGCTTCTGATTGGACGTGATCCGCGTGATGTCGAGCTTATCTGGGATATAATGTGGTGCACCATGTTAAATCGAGGTCATGTGATGGGCTTCTACCAAGAAGCGATGGCCGGCATAGACTGTGCTCTTTGGGATGTTTGGGGTAAACACGCGAAAGTGCCCGTATGGCGTTTACTGGGGGGAGCAACCAACCCTAAACTTTGGTGTTATGCGTCGTCACTTCGATTGCGTGCTATAGAAATTCTCCGTGATGAAATTGATGTGCATAAGGAGAATGGCTTTGACAGCATGAAAATCAAGATTGGTAAAGATCCCATGAACTGGAGGGCAGAAATTAAGACCGTGGAGGAAATTCGCAAGCATGCAGGTGATGACATAATGCTAATGGCGGATGTTAATTGTAATTATGGCCACGATATGAAAACAGCACTTGAGGTTGGGCGCGCTCTCCATGAACTTGGTTTATACTGGTATGAAGAACCACTTTATCCCGATGATATCGATGGATACGCTTATCTTCGTGACCATTTAGATATTCGGATTGCTTCTGGCGAGGCTGATTTCAATAAGAACAGCTTCGCACGGTTTTTGCGTCGGAATGCGCTTGACATCATTCAGCCGGATGCTGCTCGCACGGCCGGTATCACGGAAACCAGGAAGATAGCTGATATGGCTAATGCATTTCGTGTTCAATATGCTCCACATACAGGATCGTCCTCTAATATCATCATGACTGTGTCTATGCATCTTGCTATGTATGCAACCAACTTCCTCATATACGAGTACATGCAAAGTAATTGGAATAAGACTCAAGAAAATCCTTTGCGTGATCAGCTCTGCACTTTGCCCATAAAGGAATTTAAGGACAGCCATATCATTATGGATGATGTAATTGGGCTCGGCATTGAGATCAATATGGAAGTTGTCGAAAAATACGCGTTACCATAGCCCTCAGTGCATACATTCACAAATGAGGTGGCAAGTTTAAAAAGAACTTACACAACAACTGACGGTGCTGCAGTTTATTGAACGTTAAAAACATGTTCTACTGTTGTAGAATTCAGTATCCCAAAAGACTGATCAGTGTGTATCACACTTACCGCTGCGATCAACCTTGTTAGGACTTGTCACGCTATTGCTGAGAGCGAAAAGATTCCAGCAAAAGAAGTTATTAAAAACCAATCGAGTAGGCGTTTGGTTGTATAGGGAAATAGGGAGAATTGTAATGTCCAGTTACGATGAGCCACTTAAGGAGCTCCAAAAACGTAGGGAATTTGCTCTAGCAATGGGTAAGCCAGAAGCTCTGAAGAAGATGAAGGATGAGGGCTTATTGAATGCCCGGGAGCGTCTAGACTACATCTTAGATAAAGACACGTTTGTTGAGATTGGCCAACTTGCACTAGGTGCTCGCGAGGAGCATCGCCATCGGACGCCAGCCGATGGCAAGGTGGGAGGTTTTGGGAAGATAGACGGGCGTATGGTCGGCATTGTCTCAAACGATTTTGCTACCATGGGAGCATCCAGTGCTCTCAATAATTTAAAAAAAATGAAATACATAAAAGATCAGGGAACAAAACGTGGCTTTCCGCTCCTATTTGTTGGCTCATCATCCGGTTCGCGCATGCCGGATCGTATGGGTGCGCCAGGCAGACTGATAATAGCGCAAGACCCTGCAGAATATAGACGTTTGCGCAAGAGTCCATGGGCGGTGGCGCAACTAGGGAGTTGTTATGGCTCTTCTACTTGGTATGCTTGCATGGCAGATTATGTTGTCATGCGTAAAGGGGCAACAATGGCTGTTGCATCAAGTCGGGTAACATCGCTCGCAATCAACCAGCCGGTTACTGATGAAGACCTCGGTGGTTGGCGCATGCATACGCGGGTAAGTGGCCTTGTAGATGAAGCTTTTAATTCTGATGAAGAATGCCTTGATGCGCTTAAACGATATTTGTCCTTTATGCCGAGCCACAGTAAGGAAGCACCGCCCATTGCTCCAGTGCCTAAAGGATCGGATGATCCAGTAGAGGGAATCATGGAGATTGTTCCGAGCGACCGTAAAAAAGTTTACAACATGCGGCACGTTATAGAGGTTTTAGCAGACAAAAATAGCCTATTTGAAACAAAGCCCTCTTGGGGCAAATCAGTTATTACTGCGCTTGGCCGTTTGAATGGGCAGACCGTAGGGTTTTTAGGCAATAATCCCATGTATAAAGGTGGAGCTGCAGATCCAGATGGTTGTGCAAAGGCTACAGGTTTTCTGGTTCATTGTGACAGCTTTAATATTCCTATTGTGATGTTGGTTGATGTCCCAGGTTTCTTAATTGGTGTCGAAGGTGAGAGAAAAGCAGCGCCTGGAAAAATCATTAATTGGATGAATGCAATTTCGTTAACAACCGTCCCAAAGCTCACTGTCGTACTCCGGAAAAGTTACGGGCAAGCATATATTAATATGGGAGGCAACAAAAACTCCGATGTTTTCGCGATGTGGCCTACGGCTGATGTAGGCTTTATGGACCCTGAAACGGGCGTAAACGTTGTTTTTGGGATTCGCAAAGAAGATGATCCAGAGGAATTTGAGCGTTGCGTAGCAAAGCTATCGGAGGATGCTGCTCCATGGGAAGTCGCTGCTATGTTCGAAGCGCAGGATATTATTGATCCTCGGGAAACTCGTAGATTTTTAATCAATATGCTTGAGGTGCAGCAACTTCGAATGACCAACGGGGTCGGAGAGCATCTTATGGCAACTTGGCCGACGAGTATTGTTTGATGTATGAGCAACGGGTTTCCTCAGAAATTCTCTCGGTCGCCCGTTTCCAAAAACGACTTTCTCTAAGCGAGCACGCCGCGAAACTGTGTCTTGAGACATACGGGGTCCCCGTGCCAAATTCGGTAGTTGTTTCAACTGCCGATGAGGGTATGCGAGCATGTAAAAAGTTAAGCGCGCCTTTTGCTGTGAAAGGTATGTCGCAGGATATTCTTCACAAATCAGATGTTGGTGCTGTCAAAATACATTTGAATGATGCTGCTGCTGTGGCTAAAGGAATCACAGAAATCTCGACAATACTTGTTCAGCATACCGATAAGATTGATGGATATTTAGTAGAGGAGATGGCGCCGCCCGGGCACGAAATAATTATTGGTGGCATTCACGACCCCTATTTTGGACCACTCGTAATGGTTGGGATGGGTGGAGTTTTTGTAGAAATTTTTGAAGACATTGCTTTTGGTATTTGCCCGATTAATTCTAATGATGCTTCGCAAATGATCGATACCCTAAAGTCCTCGGCCATCCTTGCCGGAGCCCGTGGCGCTGAGAAGGCTGACCGGGAGTCCATTATCTCTGTAATGCTAGCCATCGGAGGAGAGGATGGATTGATGATAAATCACACAAACGAAATCTCTCAGATAGAAATCAATCCGTTAGTCGTTTCTTCGGTTGGAGCTGTTGCCGCGGATGCCCGAGTGATTCTCCACAGGGAGAGTATGAGGGTACAGAAAGAAGAGGGGTTAATGCGAAACGAATTAGTGGCAGCAAAGTTCAAGCCGTTATTCGAACCACAAACCATTGCTGTTGTTGGTGCTTCATCGAGTAAGCCCAACCGGCTTAACAACTACATCGAATGGGTGCGCGATTTTGGCTTTCAGGGTCAAATATATCCCATTCATCCTTCAGCAACATTGATTGATGGGACTCCGGCATACAAATCGCTTGGTGATACACCGAAGCCCGTCGATTACGCTGTGGTGGGTGTTCCTGCGGAAAAAGTTATCGGAGTGATTGAAAAGGGTGCGGGTAACTGTAAGTTTGCACACGTAATAGCGTCAGGGTTTGGCGAAAAAGGGACGCCGGAGGGTAACAGATTAAATGATGATCTTGTTGCAGCTGCAAAGAGAGCAAAAACGCATATACTTGGACCAAATTGTAATGGCGGTCATTCACCGCGTGCTTCTTTTACCTTCGTAAACGGCATCTCCTCGGAGCTCGGAACAGTTGGCTGCATTTCCCAGAGTGGGGGCCTAGGAATTGATGTACTTAGGCAGGGAGAGACAAGGGGCATACGCTTTAGCGGCTTAATGACTGTTGGGAATGCTGTAGACATAGGGCCAACGGATCTACTGGAGTTTTATCTTTGCGATCCGTTCACTAAAGTCGTCGGTATGTATATCGAGGGTTTGGACCAGGGAGGGAAATTCTTTGAGTTACTGAAACGAAATAATGGAGAGAAACCTGTTGTATTGCTCAAGGGTGGACGCACGCATCTTGGCCAGCAAGCTGCTGAGTCGCACACAGGTGCTCTTGCGGGAGACGCAAAAGTTTGGAACGCGCTAGAGCGCCAAACTGGTGCCATTATGGTAGACACGCTTGAAGAATACCTTGATGTTTTGTTAGCATTTCAAATGATATCAATAAGACCCAAAAAGCCCACAACCAATGCGGCAATTTTTGGTAATGGAGGCGGCACCAGCGTTTTGGCTGTTGATTACTTCGCTGAGAGAGGCATTAGTGTTGACAGGTTCCACAAAAAAACTCAGACCAGATTAGCTTCTCTCGGCCTGCCGCCGGGTTGCGCTCTCAATAACCCAATTGATACACCAGGTGGCAGCATTCGGGTTGAGAATGGAGCAATGGCTGAACGTATAATGGAAATCGTTTATGCTAACGAGGATATCCATGCATTCATTATGCATCTTAATATCCCTGTGTTAATGCGACAGGTAATGACAGGACAGGATTTACTCAAAAACTTGATGGATGGAGCGGATAGAGTAGAGAGCAGGTATCGAGGGAGAACGCACTTTTTACTCGTTCTAAGATCTGATGGAAGAGCAGAAACGGATGATAAGAAACGTTTTGCGCGCAAATGGGCTTTATCAAAAGGCTACCCGGTGTTTGATGAGCTTACGAATGCGGGTAATGCCCTCTCAGCGATAAGTAAGCACGAGTTATTCTGCGCAAATCGACGAAAAAGAGATTAAACTGATACAACACTTATCATTCGTTCAAAATGTAAACGAGGCCAAAGTTCTCTTGATATAAAAATGAGTAATTTGAATTCATCGCAGAGTATTGAGGCTCCTTCTTTAAGGGAGTTTTATAGCGACGTTGGGGCAGACCCTGACGTCGACATGGACTCATTGCATGTCTTACCCCTTTCAATAGTGCCGTTTGCAACCTCTGGATTGAAACGAGCCCGGATGATAAAAAATGTACAACTTGATAGTGTTATAGAACTATTTAAAGGCACTTCATCTGGTAGTGGACAAATAGAGGTAAGTAAAATAGATACAGTATTTGATCTCAGTCAAGAACAAGGAAATATAGATAAGACCATTATTGAAAAACTATCTCATATAAACAGTTACGATATTTTTACATTAAGAATAAACTTGAGAAAACTTTCTATACAGGTTGATGAAAATGAAAAATTACAGCTTTCAGAAAGTAAAAGTAAAGAATTAATTCATTATATGACTGAATTTACGAAGCCTCTAATTAAAAATATTTACGGAAATCAAAAAAAAGAAATAAATAGTGTAAATCAACTTATCGACATGTTTAAGAATCCTGATCAAGAACTTGCACTGAAAAACTTGCGAGAACTTGCCGAAGGCCTCCAAATGGATCTTATTGAAATTCCAAACTTTCTCGAAGACTATGGTGATATTTTTCTCTCTTTAGCTTATTTTCAAGAATGCGCAGAAAAGATAATACCAAACGTAGAAGTATTTATAAGTGAAATTAATAAATTAAAAACAAATGAACAGCTAAAATTCGATAGGAATATTGTGAAAACATGCGAATACATGGATTTTAACTTGAACTATATTACGGATAATCTGAAAAATCGTTTCGATAATTTTCAGAAACAATCGGAAGTGATGTGGAATGATATTACCCCTGAATCCTTTCGACGTGTAAAGGACATGATTGCGAGCCACCATGCCACTTTAGGAGGAGTTCTCTGTGGTCTGGCAGTGAAAATGGCTCGTTGGCAAGAGAAATTCGCCGATGGTCGTGGTGGCCCTATGCAGAGAGCAGAATTCTTGATGTCTGAAATGAGGCAGGGTATTGAAAAAATTACAAGTATTGAAAGATCAGCACCAGATTTTTCTCAGATACGTCCCTAGCCCTTGGGTTTTTTTTACACTGTAGCAAGTCAATATGTGGTCCTGGCATACGAAATACGGGCGATAGCTATAAAAAAGTTCGTATTTGTGTCCGGAAAGGGTAACGTGACGAAGGATTTTTCAGGGACGGTATAGTGCGTATTTTCTTAACATTCTGTGCAATGGTTTTTATTTCAATGGTAGGTGGCTGTCAGTCGGCAACAGATGCGCCCGCATTATTTTCTAGTAAAGACCCACCGTCCGATACTAAATCTATAGTTGCGCAACCACAGCTTCAGAAAAATCGTGATGGTGCTCCTATTCCACTTACCAAAACAAATAAAGAGCGTGAGCAATTAGCAATGAATGCGCCGGTTGCAAAGAATATCGAAGCGTCTTTGATAAGCGGACAGAGTAATTTTTCATCAGATTTCAGGTTGTTTGAACCATGTGATGATATCGCCCTAAAAAATAATCAAGGCCATTTCTCTTTACCGTCGGCATCTAGCGTTGGTGATAAAACTGCAAGTCCAGGTAAACAGTTTTCGGCGATTCCCCCAGAGGAGGCGGCTGAAAAGCACGAAGTTGAGATTTACTCTCCGATCCTAAGTAAATTAATACGGCAGTATCTGGAAGGGCCAGTTGAGACCCAATCACTTAGTGATTTAAAGGCCGCTGAAATTGCTACCTCGGCCGGTTTAATGTCGTTTGAGCAGTTACGTGATCTGTATTTGGAATTCTCTTTTGAGCCGGCTGAAATAGAGGCGCCATTGAGTGATGCTTTAGAGGAAAATTCACCGCGTCGACGTGCATTACTATACCGAGCTGTTGCAGCGCAGGAGGTGCCAACAGCCATTGCTGAAGTAATAAAGGTTGCTTTTAAATTAGCTCGTCCAGTTGGGCTATATGAAATGACACTTGGTGTGTATGCCCCATTTATCAATAAACTTAATGCATCTTTTGCTTTGCGTTGGATTGGATACGAGGTCAGTCAAGCCCAATTTTATTTGGGCCAACCATGCAAGGCAAAGAATTGGCGTCGTTATCTTGAAAATATAACAGCAAATGACCCAGATGCGCGTCAAGTGATGAGAAGATTTTGGTTATGGGAAGTTCTTTCGGGTGTCACTCACATTGGTAGTATAGAAACCGACGAGATCAGAAAGTGGTTTCAGGCTGCGCGTGCGGATGAGTTCCGTGAACGAAAAATTCAGCTTACATATGCAATGCTTGATGCTCTGAATATCAGGCTGCAGGTGCAAGACTGGGGAAAAGTTTTGGATGAGGTTCGTTCAGATGGTATTACAGACAACATAAAAAAAATTGAAGAGGTAGCACAGGAAAATCAGCGTGAGGAGACAGTGAAGATAGTTGCAGATATTTTAGGGCCTCGTAGGCTCATTCAAATTCCACCTGTTGAGGTGGCAGCTATTATTGCTTCTTTAATTAAGATAGGCTTTGCGGATTATGCTCGTAAATTTGCTGTTGAGGTCGCAGTTGCAAATCAGCTTTGAAAAAAAATTTTGAATTATGCGCTGTTATCGAAAGAAGGTTATTAGTGTTTTACTTTAGTAAGAGGAATGTATTTTGAGAAGGTTGTGGGAATAAGATCCACTCAATGCGTTTCTATATAGATTGTAAACAGCAACAGTATTTTATTAGTCCTCAACAATTTTAGGCTTTTGTACTCCCACACGATCGTCGCATTTATTTTAAGTCGCAATCGGTCGATACAGTCTCTATCCATGGATGCAGTGAGCAAAATGTAATTGAATTTAAAATAATCGTAGGAGGTATCTCATGAAGACCGGACTTAGGGGGCGAACAGTAATAATAACCGGTGCTAGCCGTAATATCGGTGCTAGGGCAGCTGAGCTTTTCGCCGAAGAGGGCTGCAACCTGGCAATCTGTACAAGCTCAAAAATGCGAGAGCTAGCTGATGTAGCATCGAGATGCGAAGAAAAAGGAGCTGAGGTGCTTACCATGAAGGTTGATGTTTCTCGGGAGGACCAATGTAATAATTTTATTTCTGCGGTAGTAGAGAAATTTGGAAGGTTGGATGTTCTTGTCAACAATGCAGTTTTTAGGTCTGAGGGCGATTTACTTACAATGGATGTAAAAAATTGGCATCGCAATATTGAGGTTAATATCAACGGGCCATTTTTTATGTGCCGTGCTTCAGTGCCTCACATGATTGAAAAACAGTGGGGGCGTATCATAAATTTCTCTGGGCATTCCCCATACATTGGCCATTATCCGGGTAAAAGTATGGCAAAAATTGCAATCGTTGGTTTTACTCGTGGGTGCGCAAACGAGTTAGGCAAGCACAACATAACAGCGAATTGTATTGCGCCCGGCCATATAGACGTCGAGCGCGACGATTTTCAGGCTGCCGGAAAGAAAGTATTACCAAGTCAGCCAATTCAAACAGCCGGAGATTGCGATACTATTGCTAATTTAATGCTCCTGTTAGCATCAGAGAGCTCATTCTACATCACCGGACAATGTTATCATGCTAATGGTGGGTCTTATTATCAATAGGGTTAACGCAAATAAAACCATGTTCAATGAGGAGTTTGAAAAGTGGAAGCTCGTTATTCAGATTTTGGCCTACCTCAAATGTTGACGTCAACACTGGACGCAGTGCTCTGATAATGTTTGAATTCGAATTATCAGCATTGCCCTGAGTGACGCATGTAACTACCCGACAAAGGAAATTACAGAATGTATGAAAAACTTGAACTATTTATTGACGGTGAGTGGCGACAAGGCAGTGAGGGGAAAAGCGAGGATGTTCTAAATCCTGCAACGGAAGAGGTACTTGCGCAGTGTCCTCATGCATCAATTGCTGATCTTGATCAGGCACTAGAAAGCGCTGAGCGTGCATTCGAGGAATGGAAGGCCAAGTCTCCTTGGGATCGGGCATTAATTTTAAAGGAAGCAGCGCGGCTTATCAACGAACGTAAGCAAGAGATCGGCCAGATAATGACACAGGAGCAGGGGAAGCCGATTGGCGATTCTATCGGAGAAGTGAAAAGCGCCTCTGAAACTACCGAATGGTTCGCGGAAGAGGGAAAACGTGCATATGGAAGATTAATACCTTCTAGAATTCAAGGGCAACGCAGTATGGTTATGCCGGAGCCGGTAGGAGTCTCTTTAGCTCTCACTCCGTGGAATTTCCCGGCCCTTTTGCCCGTGCGAAAGATTGCGGCCGGTCTTGCTGCTGGATGCCCGGTGATTATCAAACCTTCCGAAGAGACCCCAGGCTCAGGTGTTGCCATAGTGCGATGCTTCGTCGATGCAGGGGTGCCCGCGGGGGTGTTGAATTTAGTGTTTGGCGTTCCCGATAATGTGTCCCGCCATCTGATAGGCTCAGGTCGGATAAGAAAAATGAGTTTCACAGGCTCGATACCTGTAGGAAAACACCTCGCAAAGGTTGCCGCCGAACATCTGGTGCGTTGCACATTTGAACTAGGCGGGCATTCGCCTGTATTGGTTTTTGATGATGCAAATATAGATACGGTTATTAAGCATATGGTCCCCTTCAAATACCGAAATAGTGGCCAAGTTTGTATTTCGCCTACTCGCTTTTATGTGCATGAAAAGGTGTACGATGATTTTGTAAGTCGTTTTACAGAGGCGGCAAACGCAATGCAGGTGGGAAATGGTATGGACGCAAAAACGCAGATGGGACCAATGGCTAATGGTCGTCGAATAGTTGCGATGGAAGAATTTATGCAAGATGCTCGGGACCATAACGTGGAAATAACGACCGGCGGTAATCGGATTGGTAATCAGGGATACTTTTGGGAACCTACGGTTCTCGCCAATGTACCCGAAGAAGCCATGATAATGTCAAAAGAGCCATTTGGGCCCTTAGCACCGATAACTAGATTCGAAGACTTTGATGATGTTGTGGAACGTGCTAATCGGCTTCCCTACGGACTTGCATCTTATTGCTACACATCCGATCAAAAACGTGCGGATCAATTAGCAGAGGCACTTGATACAGGAATGGTTGGGGTAAATAATTTCATGATTTCGATGCCAGAGACCCCTTTTAGTGGTGTTAAGGAAAGTGGTTATGGGTATGAGAGTGGTGCAGAGGGGCTAGAAGTATATCTTCATCACAAATTTATTTCACAAACCGGCATGTAGCGAATTACTCCTAAGGTCTGAAGAATGAAGTTCTCATTATCCGATCACCAAGAGGCAATAAAAGAGAGTGTTGCTAAGCTTTGTGGCGACTTTGGTGACGACTATTGGCTGCGTCATGATGAAAGTGGAAAATTTCCAGACCGATTTTTCAAAGAAATGGCCAAAGCGGGCTGGCTTGGTATTGCAATGCCAGAGGAATATGGGGGGGCTGGGCTAGGTGTAACTGAGGCGGCATTATTAATGCACGAAGTGGCATATTCAGGCGCGATGAGTGCGGCCTCAGCAATCCACATAAATATTTTTGGCCCTCATGCCATAGTTGTCCATGGCAGTGCTGAGCAAAAAGCACGATGGTTACCCGGGTTAATAAGAGGTGATTGGCTCTCATGCTTTGGTGTTACTGAGCCCGATGTCGGACTCGATACTAAACGTATTACAACACGAGCCGAAAAAGATGGTGATACTTATTTAATCAGCGGTCGTAAAATATGGACATCGACTGCGCAAGATGCATCAAAAATTCTTCTTATAGCAAGAACTTCTCCCATTGAGGACTGTGTAAATCCTATTGATGGGCTCAGCCTTTTTTATACTGATTTGGACCGTGAATATTGCGAGGTAAGGGAAATATCGAAAATGGGGCGTAAAGCCGTCGATTCTAATACGGTTTTCATAGATGCTCTGAGGGTGCCCGAGGCTGACCGGATTGGGGAAGAGGGAAAAGGCTTCCGATATTTACTTGATAGCCTTAACCCGGAACGTATTTTAATCGCTGCGGAGGGTATAGGGATTGGTCGTTCTGCCCTTGCCCGGGCTGCGAAATATGCTGGTGAACGCACTGTGTTTGATCGCCCAATAGGTCAGAATCAAGCAATACAGCATCCACTTGCAGAGAGTTGGTGCGAATTGGAAGCGGCTTGGCTCGTAACAATGCAAGCAGCATGGCTTTATGATAATGGCCAAGATTGCGGTGCGCAGGCGAATGCAGCCAAATATCTAGCAGGTGAAGCAGGTTTTCGCGCTTGTGAACGGGCGGTAATGAGCCACGGTGGAATGGGCTATGCGAAGGAGTTTCACGTTGAGCGTTTGCTGCGCGAAGTTCTTATTTGTCGCATAGCACCTGTCACACCGCATCTTATTTTGAGTCATATCGCCGAACGGGTACTCGATTTACCTAAGAGCTATTAAACCGGTTGATGCACTTATTCAACCGGGCCCAATGGCAGTCCGATTATCGTATAATGGACTATGTTAAGAGTGTAGTTTCACCATTAGAGACACGTGTTTGATATGCCACAGAGCATGGGCATGCTGGTTTGTAAAAAATTTAGAGATCTTGCCATTATTACTTGTCGATGGGTAGCATAACCCTCTTGCCTGTCACATTGTCTTTGCAACGTTGGCATAGTCTTGCATTGAGAATAGGCTGATGGCTACATCAAAAGAGGGTACCGTCTGCTTTTTTTTAAATAGATTTGATGGTTTTTAGCCTACTAGTTTTTATGCGACATCTCACCTCTTGCGCGGTGAGGGTAGTTCGATCAATAATGCAGACTGTAAGACACAAGAGTAATAATTTTGATCTGAAGAGCATCGGTGCGCGTAGCGCGCCGTTGACATTTTCGGGAGGGTTTATCGTTGGTTGTGGATGCAAGCAAAGAAGATTTGTTAATTGGGGTTTGTGGTGCTGGGGCTATGGGACGTGGAATAGTCCAAGTGGCCAGCGTGGGCGGCATTCGAGTCAAAGTCTTTGACATAAATAATGAGCAGCTCGAGGAAGCATTGAAGTTTATTGATAATATGCTTGGTAGGGCAGTTGAAAAAGGGCGTATGGAGGAAAAAGCCAGACAGGATGCTGTTTCGCGTATAGAGTTGGTTGGCGCCATATCAGACTTGAGTGATTGCGAGATAGTCATTGAGGCAGCGACTGAGAATTTAGAAATCAAAAAGAAAATTTTTGCTGAAATAGAAGATGTCGTATCAGACAGTACTATAATCGCAACAAATACCTCTTCATTGTCAGTGACAACTATCGCCTCAGCATGCAAGAGGCCAGAACGAATTGCCGGGTTCCATTTTTTCAACCCTGTTCCTTTGATGAAACTAGTCGAGGTGATCGACGGTGTATTAACAGAACCGTATGTTGGCGACCAGTTAATGGTTCTAGGATCTAGAATGACACGAGAGCCCGTCCGCCTAAAAGATGCGCCTGGTTTTCTCGTGAATCAGGTAGGTAGAGGCTACAATGTTGAGACGCAGCATTTGCAGGCAGAATGCGTAGGTGAGTTTGTTGAACTTGATCGAATTCTACGTGATGGCGCTGGTTTCCGGATGGGGCCATTTGAATTAATGGATTTGACAGGTCTTGATGTCACTCACCCAGCTTCAGAATTGATATATCGTCAATTTTTCGATGAACCAAGGTATAGGCCATCACCGGTCATGCAATCCCGAATGGAGGCCGGTATTCTTGGACGAAAGACAAGTCGTGGGTACTATGTTTACGAAAATGGAAAGAAGGTGGAGCCCGAAAGGGCAAGCATTCCAGAGTACGATGGTGGCCCGGTTTGGATTAGTAAAGCTGAGCCAGATGGGCACGCTGCGTTGAGCGATGTTGCAAGTAAGTGCGGTGCTAAAATAGTCACTGGCGATACCCCACCCGACGGAGCTTTAATTCTAGTTACTCCTGTTGGACAAGAGGTCACCCAGGCGGCAGTAGAGCAGGGGTTGGATGCTACCAGAACACTGGGTGTTGATTATCTTGTTGGGCTTGGGACGCACCGCACAGTCGTTAGTAATCCAGCAACAAGCCTTGAATATCGTGATAGAGCTCTTGGATTGCTGAATAATGATGGTGTCGGTGCTACGGCTGTACGAGATTGCCCGGCTTTCGTTTGTCAACGTGTGCTTGCTACTATCTGTAATATCGGCTGCCAGATCGCTCAGCTAGGTACAGCGGAGCCAGAGGATATAGACAAAGCAGTAGTGCTGGGATTGAATTATCCATCTGGTCCGCTGTCATTCGGTGAAACATTAGGACCAAAGAATATTTTAAAAATTCTTGAAGGACTTTACAGCTCGTATGGCGATCCGCGTTATCGGCCAAGCCCCTGGCTTCGGCGTCGCGCCATGCTCGGGCTATCGCTATTTGATAAAGAAATTTAATTTTTTGAAATACCTATAGAGAGGAAAATAATATGCTGGATGCTTACATTTATGACGGTAAACGAACTCCATTTGGCCGTTATAGTGGTTCGCTTTCGAGTGTGCGCCCCGATGATCTGCTTGGAAGTGTTATAAAAACCATTGTTGAGGAAAATCCGGTTAATCCAGATGATATTGATGATGTTTACGTCGGTTGTGGTAATCAAGGCGGAGAAGACTCTAGGTGTGTAGCTCGTCATGCAGCTCTATCAGCAGGCCTTCCTACCACAACTCCAGGTGTTGTTTTTCAGCGAAATTGCGCAAGCGGGCTTACAGCCATTTCTACGGCAGCTCAATCCATAACAGCTGGTGAAGGCGATTTCTTTATTGCTGGTGGTGTGGAGAGCATGAGCCGAGCCCCCTTTGTCGTTGGGAAAGCAGATACGGCCTTTAATCGTCAGTTTAACGTTTTTGATAGCACTATTGGATCGCGCTTCCCTAATAAAAAAATAGTCGATCAGTTTGGGGATGATAGCATGCCCCAGACAGCCGATAACTTGGCTGAGGAGTTTCAAATAACTAGGGAGGAGGCTGACTTATTTGCGCTTGCTTCACAAAACAAATATGAAGCGGCGGAAAAGGATGGTTTTTTTGCGGATGAAATTGATTCAGTAACATACGATGGCGGACGGAAGATTGGGGAAATAACAGTAAGTGATGATGAACATCCGCGTCGTGGTTCGACTATGGATGGGCTTTCAAGATTGCGAGAGCTTAATAAGGGGGGAGTTACCACAGCTGGCAATGCGTCCGGCGTAAATGATGGAGCTGTCGCTATGATTATTGGATCTCAGAAGTTAGGGGAACAAACCGGCATGAAACCTATTGCCCGTATATTAGCGAGCGCTTCAGCTGGAGTTGAGCCTCGCATAATGGGCTTTGGACCAGTGCCTGCTTCCCAGAAAGCTCTCCAGCGGGCTGGCCTAGAACTGAAAGACATGGATATAATTGAGATTAATGAAGCTTTCGCTGCACAAGTGCTGGCTTGTTTGCGGGGCTTCAACCTCGATCTTGATGATAGCCGGGTGAACCCAAACGGCGGAGCAATAGCGCTTGGTCATCCTTTGGGTGCCTCCGGTCCTCGTATTGCTCTTACGGCGGCAAGAGAGTTGCACCGTCGGGATGGAAAATATGCGCTAGTAAGCCTTTGCGTTGGGGTTGGTCAGGGCGCAGCCATGATCATGGAGCGGTGCAATTAATAAACATTGTAGGACTTCCTCAATAGTCGGACTTTAAAGTCAATAAGGGGGTCAACCTTCAGTATTATTGAGGCACGGCTTCCTTTTCGGTTGAAGGATTAAGGTATTATGGCACAGAAATTTGTATGGGATGATGCGCTTCTTTTGGACGACCAATTATCTGAAGAGGAACGCCAAATTCGAGACTCCATAGCTAGTTTTGCACAGGCTGAATTAATGCCCCGTATTCTAGACTGGAATAGAGAGGAAACGTTTGACCCCGATATAATGAAAGAATTCGGGTCTCTAGGAATACTCGGCGCGACCATACCGGACTACGGCTGTGCTGGTATTGGGCGCGTCGCTTACGGCTTGGCGTGCCGGGAGCTCGAAAGAGTTGATACCGCTTTCCGGTCCGCTGTAGGAGTGCAAACTGGGTTAGCGATGTCTGCTATATATGATTTTGGATCTGCTGAGCAAAAAGACCGGTTTCTACCGGGTATGCGGGAGGGAAGCTTAATAGGTTGTTTTGGACTGACTGAACCTGATCATGGGTCGGATGCTGGAGCACTGCAAACCCGAGCAAAAAGTTGTGATGGTGGTTATAAATTGAATGGCACAAAGGTTTGGATAACTCATTCACCCATCGCTAATCTATTGATTGTTTGGGCTCGGGATGATAGCGGCAGTATCGGTGGCTATATACTTGAACGGGGCATGAAGGGTTTAGAAACTCCAAAGATTGAGGGTAAGTTTGGCGTTAGAGCCTCTCCAACTGGTTTTATAATGATGGACGACGTGTTTGTGCCTGAGGAAAATCGTATGCCAAATGCGACTGGGCTTGGCGCCCCCCTAACTTGCTTAAATAACGCACGATTTGGTATTTGTTGGGGAGCCCTTGGGGCCGCTGAATTTTGTTGGCAGGCAACGCGCCAATACGTCATTGATCGCAAACAATTTGGCAGACCGCTGGCCGCAAATCAGATGATCCAAAGAAAACTCGCGGATATGCAGACTGAAATTTCTATTGGTCTGCAGGCGGTTCTTCGTGTTAGCCGACTGGCGGATGAGAGTAAAGCGTCTCCGGAAATGATTAGTCTTGTAAAACGCAACTCGACCGGGAAAGCTTTAGAGGTGGTTCGGCACTGTCGAGATATGCATGGCGGAAACGGTATCATTGACGAGTATCATATTATTCGTCATTTAGGAAACATGGAAGCCATCAATACCTTAGAAGGAACCGCAGATATTCATGCATTAATTCTTGGTCGCGCTCAAACTGGCATTCAAGCATTCACTGGTTAAGGCATTGCTTGTTTCTTCATTGATCCGGGTAATTCGGTCTTACCGCAAACTATATGCTTAGGGAGCTGGTAGACCCTCAATCATTACATTGAGGCAGGCTGGCATACCACTCGTAAGGGCATTTCCCAGTGCATGGTTAAGGTCGGTAGAATCCTTGATTAGTGCACCGTGGCAACCTAAGCCTATAGCCGCCTGGTCGTACGGCGTTGGTCTTAAATCGCAGCCGTAGGCTCTTCGACTACCGTAATCGCGAAGCTGTATTTGGTATTCCGCATTCCAACGCGCATCATTGCCAATAATAGCTATAAAATTTGCACCGTAACGGGATGCAGTTTCGAATTCTGCAAAATGAAATCCGACTGTTCCATCGCCCATCAGGGCAACAACAGTAGACTCAGGTCGCGCGATTTTTGCTGCAAAGGCATAACAGAGGGCCCCGCCAATAGCCCCTGACGGCCCGTTGATTACTCGTGTGGGGCAATGGATTGTAGCTTGCGCCCACTGGCCAAATTCGCCACCATCAATGATGAGTATTGGATCATTGGCGTCATCTAAAATTGTTTGAATTGTTTCCCCTACTACTGCTGGATGGATACCTTCAGTGGTGTTCCTAGAGGTGGGACGATATGCAATAGCAGTATTAACTTCTTTGCGCCAAGCTTTGCGATTCGTTGGAGATTTTGTCTGGCACAAAGATTTCGCAAGGGCAGTGCTATTTGCAACGAACGCGGCGTTTATCTTGTTCCCGAGCATTTTCTCTGCTTTTTGCAGTTCTTCTTGATCCGGGTCTACGATTATAAATTGGCATTTCGGGGAAAAGATCGGCGGTTGGCCATTACCCAAAGTGAAATCGAGACGTTTCCCAATTAAAAGAATCAAATCTGATTTCACCAGCGTAGAGGCAAATTTTCCAAGAGACGGATCCTTGATCCCCCGAGGGCTCTCCATGTTGATAGTGGGAGCATCTAAAGCTTCTGACAAGATATCATGTAAGTTACCAGTGCGACTGGGATTGAGCATAGGTCCGGTGAGTACCATAGGAGTAACGGCGTTTTTGATGGCGTGGACAATTGTATCTATTACTTTAAGGGAGGGCTTTGTGCGTGTAGGTATAAAGACTTCTTGCCTACCTTTGGTAGTTTTGGTCGCTAAATTAGTCAAATTGTCAAAGGGAAGGGCCAAATGTACTGGACCAGGTCTTTCCGATTTCGCAATGCGAATACAATTGGCTATTTCTTTGCTGATTGTATCGACACTTTTGGACCGACAAGAGTATTTTGTAACAGGGGATGATGCACTGACTTGATCTAGCTCCTGAAAAGCATTTTTGCCGTCGGCAGCCTTGGGTGAGTCCCCACTTAGAAGTAAAACCGGGCTCTCTGCTAACTTGGCAGAGTAAAGGGGAGATAAAGAGTTGGCAAAACCTGGCCCAGCTGTTACCAGGGCTACTCCAATGTCTCCAGTTAGTTGCGCATAGGCATCTGCCATATAGGCAGCTGCCGCTTCGTGACGAACGTGGTAAATCGCGACCCCAGCATCAATGCATGCATCGAAGATTGGCATAATTTGATTGCCTGAAAGAGCAAATATATGTTTGACATTAGCATTGCGTAGCGTATTTACAACTAGTTCGGCTCCTCGCATCCGACCACTCCATAGGTTCAAATTATTAGTGCAAAGTCGTGCTACTTGTGTTGTGGTCGAATTTCTTAAAAAGCAGTCAAGCAATCCAAGAACGGCCACAGAAAAGCATTATAATATGGTAAAAGTAATGGGAAGAACTTTTTTAATTCGAGATAGGTCTCTAAATGTCTGACGATAATCAAACCGAGATCCCAGCGGAAAATTATCCGAAAATTGCTAATTATACCTTCGATTTAGAAGAGAAACTGACGAGCATCTTGGCCCTTCGGTCTCAAATGGGTTCCGACGCTTTTACTGCTGGGCACCTAGGTACCGAACGTGAGGGACACGGAGTTTTAATAAGTGACGATGGTTTGGTGCTTACAATTGGCTACCTTATTACCGAAGCCGATACCATATGGCTAGTTGATGCTACAGGCGTTGCAACTCCAGCTCACACGGTTGGCTACGACCAAGAAACTGGATTTGGCCTTGTGCAGGCGCTCGGAAAATTAACTGTGCCTCATCTGGCCCTAGGGGAGTCAAGTGCGTTACGTGTGGGTGATCCAATTATTATCGGGGGAAGTGGTGGAATAGAAAAATCTGTTGCTGCAAGTGTTGTCTCCAAACGCGAGTTTGCAGGTTACTGGGAATATGTTCTGGATGAAGGCATATTTACTGCGCCTGCGCATCCTTTCTGGGGTGGTTCTGGCGCAATCGACCGAGCAGGAAACTTAGTAGGCATAACTTCACTTTTCGTACAGCAAGCGACAGCAGAGGATACGCCTTTTCATGGGAACCTCATCGTGCCAATTGATTTATTCAAACCAATAATGGATGACCTAGTGCGGTATGGACGCGTGCAGAAGCCACCGAGACCTTGGCTCGGCATCATAATGAGCGAAATTCAAAATGCATTAGTTGTTGCTAGTATTAACGAACGGGGGCCAGCAAAAACTGCTGGTTTGGAGGTGGGCGATATTATTTTGGGTGTTAATGGAAACCAAGTTGACGATTTGACATCCCTCTTTCGCGGGATCTGGCGTGTCGGTCAAGCTGGTGTCAAGGTTCCATTGATTATTGTGCGTGATGGTGAGGTCATGGAGATAGGCGTACCATCTGTGGACCGCAATTCAATATTAAAATCCCCCAAAATACATTGATCAATGGGCAAATAAAGATAAGGAATTTCTATGAGTCAGCGCTTCTGATTTTTTCAGCGACCTGCTCCCCAAAAGCATCAGTAGATAACGGTCCCCCAAGGTCTGGTGTACGGGTATTTATGTTGGAGAGCTGCTCGTTAACAACCTTATCAATACGAGTTGATGCTTCTAAAAATTCAGGCCTATTCTGGCGAATTCCGAGCGTTTCAACAAGCATTGCCGCTGATAGGATCATCGCAGTTGGATTGGCAATATTTTGTCCGGCGATGTCGGGAGCCGCTCCATGCGCTGCCTGTGCCATAGCATGCTTATGCCCGGCATTAATAGAAGGGCCTAAACCCAATCCACCAGTTAATTCTGCTGCAAGATCAGAAAGAATATCTCCGAATAAATTAGTTGTGACTATAACATCAAAATGCGAAGGTTTTCGTACCAATAGTGCTGCCATAGCATCAACAAAATAATCCTCTACCTCAACTTTGTAATGGGATGCTACTTCCCTGCATACCTCCACAAAAAATCCATCTGACATTGTTAGAACATTTGACTTGTGAACGATGGAGAGCCGACCACGACGTTTGATTGCTAAATCGCATGCTTGACGTGCTATTCGTTCGGAACACTCTCGGGTTATGCGCCTTATAGATATAGCCATGTCTTCTGACGGCATGAATTCTCCGTTGCCTTTATGCATATTGCGAACTGCATAGAAACCTTCTGTATTCTCTCGGAATATTACGAGATCCATTTCATCCACAGCTGCTGGTACGCCTGGGCGAGTTTTAGATGGACGAATATTGGCGTATAGGTCTAAATCGCCCCGAAGCTTCGCTGATGGATTAATACCACCGTCAGCTGGATCGGGGTAAGCAGCGGTATCTGCGGGACCGAGGATAATACCGTCGGCTTCTACAGCTTTTTTCCAAGTGGAGTCTGGAATAGTCGATCCATTTTGGTCTAAACTCGCTAACCCGCTATCCGAAGTTTCAATTTCAAGTCCCAGATTAAACCGGTGGCTAGCGGCCTTTACAACTTTTTTTGTGGCCGAGATAATTTCTGGGCCTATTCCGTCTCCATCTAAAAAAATAATTTTCATAATATACCAACAATAGATTCCATTTTATTTGGTTTGAGGTGTAAGCGATTTTAAGCGGGTAGCAATATCTTCATCCCAGGTAATGTACCAGCCTTCTCCTTCATCGCACAGAATTAGGTCCTCATGGGTGCGGTTCTTTCGTTCCTTTGTATAATCCTGATAAGTAGTATAGCGGTATGTCTTAGATGTATATTCACTTCGTACCCATTGGCACCTACCGTTAAGTGTATCTACTTCGGGGCTCATTAAGGTGAGTTTGCCGGCATTTGTGTTATACGGATTAATCCAAGTCACTATCTGTCCAACGGGGCCGGACAGGATTTTGTTGAGGGCTAGGTCAATGTGTTTTGAATCTTGTTGCTCTGCATAATTAGCAACTAGGAAACCAGCACTTAAGCCGGCTAATCCAAGGCCGGCTGCACCCGCTGCTCCTCCGACAGAATAACCGTTGGTGGCTGCTACAATGCCAAACATTCCTGTAGACGCCAAACTTTTAGTTTTTTGAGTGGGGTCCGTATGTGATGATTGACAACTAGCCAAAAAAATTAGCAGCCCAAAGATAGCTATAATACGCGAACCAGTCCGTAGAACAAAGGGGCGTTCGTTGTAGAGTTGCCAAGGGATCAATCTAGGCAAAGGCTTCTGCCAACAATTCATAAGAGCGTTTCCTCGACTCAAAATCCGGGCATGCCGTGAGAACGAGAAATTCATTGTTCTTGTAAAGGTCACTTAATTCATTAATTTTCTTTTTGACGCTTTTTGGCGCTCCATAAATTGTTCTGGCGCGGCTTTCTAATACATATTTTCTCTCGGCATCCGTATATGGATAAGATAAAGACTCCTCGATAGTTGGAATTGGCGCAAGATGACCTTTATCTGCACGTAACCGAAATAAGTCCCTGGTAGACATAAGCCTATCAGCTTCTGTATCAGCTTCTGTATCAGTTTCCGCACATATCACAAAAATTCCTATATTTATTTTGGGCTCCTTAAGTAAATCTGTCCTTTGGAATTGATCGTTGTACGCTCGAGTTACTGTTTCTCCACCACAAGGTGTTATAAAATGTGCAAACGAGAAAGAAAGACCAAAATGAGCTGCGTAAGCAGCACTGTAATCACTTGAACCTAATAACCAAATTGGGGGTGATGATAGCGTATGGGGCCGTGCCCTCACTGTTTGAAATGGGTGTTCTTTTGGCAGTGAGTCTGTGAGAAAACCATGAAGATCTGCGACCATAGTGGGGAACTGCTCAGATTCAAGACCACCACCATATGCAAGTGCTCGGGCCGTTGGGTGATCACTACCCGGGGCACGACCAATTCCTAAGTCAATCCTACCCGAAAACATTGCTTCCAATGTACGAAAGTTTTCTGCTACCTTATAAGGACTGTAATGACTTAGCATTACCCCGCCAGAACCGACGCGTATGGTACTAGTTTCTGATGCAATACGGGCAATCAATACCTCGGGAGATGCCGAAGCAAGTCCGTTGGTACCGTGATGCTCGGCTAACCAGTATCTATGATAACTAAGACCTTCGGCAATTTTCGCTAATGCGATAGTTTCTTGTAAAGCGTCAACAGCAGTGGCATCAGGCCGTATCGGTGATTGGTCGAAGACACTTAACTTTATTTTTTCTTTCATGATCTCATTAGTCGATTTCATATGGCATGTTTTTAGTACCCGCAAATCCAAAAATATTATGGGTACTAGAAGAATTATAACCTTTTAATATTTTTTCTTTCGAAGTGAAATATGCAAGGCGTAGCCGACAGCGTATTATTATAAATTTATGATGGATGTTATATTATTTGTAGGGGTGTTTGTGCTTCAATTTGGAAGAGCAATGGGGCGTGCCTATTCAAGATAAGAATACGGTATTGCACTAACTTTATAGAGTGATGTATCGAGATTTTTTGGCGCTTAAAAGTACTGAGGTTATGAAAAATTTTGATGAAAAAAAAATTTACCCAAGACCCATATTTAGAGTCTGCACGGAACGCCTTCAGGCAGAATGAATTGGCACGGGCTGAGGATTTCATCAAGGCTTCTATCGAATCAAATTCGACCAACCCGATAGCGCATGCCTATTATGGGGAAATTCTCCTAGCCCTTGGTCGTCCGGAGGAGGCCGGTGATTCCTATCAATTAGCTACCGACATTTGCCCAAAAGAGGGAACATTTTGGCATGGATTGGGGTTAGCTAAATTTAGGGCAGGTTCCTTGGGCGCTGGCATAAATGCTTTGAGGCGCGCAATAGACCTTATGCCTGACAATCCAGAAGCACATAATAATCTCGGCAATTTACAAAAAGAATCAGGTAATCTGAGAGATGCAGTTTTCAGTTATCAGCGGGCTCTGGAGTTAAAACCGGACTTTGGTGAGGCGTTTGGAAACTTAGGAGTCGTCTTCTTAGGCCTTGGAGAACTGCTCGATGCAGAAAAAGCTTTATCTACAGCTGCGCAGTTAAGGCCGATGGATCCAGTGATTTTAACTAATCTCGGGTGTGTCTTCGCTGCTTTGGGCCGGATGACTGATGCAACACGGTGGCATAGGAAGGCACTTAAGTTAGATGCCAAAAATACTGCAGCACTGAATAATCTAGCAATCTCTTTGAAAGATAAGGGACAAATCAATAATGCCATTAAGGTGTATGACAGGCTGATAGAATTGGCCCCCCAGGACTTTTCTGCCCGATCGAATCGTTTGATGTGTTTGAACTATAGGGACTCCTGCGATGGCGTTACAATATTTCGTAGTCACAGGGAGTGGGAAGAAAAGCTTAAAAAACCGATTAAGTTATTTAGCCCCTCTAGTAAAACCTCTCGGGGCCCCTTAAAAGTTGGAATTGTCTCGCCGGATTTGTGGACTCATTCCGTCGCTAATTTTCTAATTCCTCTTTTCAAATATTATGACAGAGAGGAATTTCACCTTACATGTTACAGCGATACTCAAGTGCCGGACGCGACAACTGAAATGCTGAAGAGGTGCAGTAACTCTTGGCGTGAAATAAGAAATTTGGGCGATGAATTTGTCGCAAAGAGAATTAAATTAGACACCATAGACATTCTTATCGACCTGGCAGGCCATACTGGAAATAACCGATTGACACTATTTGCACGGCGAGCGGCGCCTATACAGATAAACTGGCTTGGCTATCCAACGACAACCGGATTGAGTCAGATGGACTTTCGCTTGACTGATGCTATTGCAGATCCCCCTGGATTAACTGAAGCATTTCATAGTGAAGTGTTAGTTCATCTTCAGCCATGTTTTTTATGTTATTCCCCACCTAATGAAATACCTTTATTAAAAGTAAAACATAGACCCGTCACTTTTGGTTCGTTTAACAATTTCGCGAAGTTAACAGAGAAAACTGTTCACTTGTGGGCTCAATTAATGAACAGGGTTCCCGCATCGCGGTTGGTGCTAAAGTCACGGCAATTTGCTGATCCTGTAGTGACAAAGGTAATTTACGATTTATTTGAAGGAAGAGGTATTGAGCAAACAAGAATTGAATTGGTGGGCAGAGTTCAAAGCCGACAGGCACACCTAGAATATTATAATGAGGTTGATATTGCATTAGATACCTTCCCATACAACGGTACCACCACAACATGTGAGGCACTGCTAATGGGGGTGCCAGTGGTGAGTAGGGCCGGGGGTCTGCATGCGGGGCGGGTTGGTGCAAGCTTGCTTTCTGCCATGGGGTGTATGCAATGGGTTGCCTCCAATGAAGAGGAGTTCCTAGATATTGCTGTTAGCTTGGTAAATGATCGTCCGTCTAAAAAGGCTTTACGTGCCGATTTTCTTGGATCACGATTATGCGATGGTTTGGGGTTTACGAATTCTTTTCAAACGACTTTGCAAAAATTATGGCAACAGCGTCATAATCCAAACGGTAAGATATAAGCGGATAAAAGCAGTTGCCAGCAGCATTCAGATATTATTGTGAGACGTGAGTTTTTATCAGCGTGTTTTGAAAGAAAATGTAAACGTGGAAGATAATTCACAAAAGTTTCAATCAGATGCCGAAATTAGAGGTTTTTTGCACGAACTATTTGATACGGCAATAGCAGCCGCAGATCCGGCGCGATGCCTGCCGGATCATCTTCCGGAACCACCTGCGGGACGCACCATTGTTGTCGGTGCAGGTAAGGCGGCGTCCAAAATGCTGGCTTGCATCGAGGGCCGGTGGCAGGGAGAATTGGAAGGTCTCGTTATTGTTCCTTATGGATACGGGCAAAAATGTGAAGGTGTGAGGATAGTAGAAGCCGGGCACCCAATTCCTGATTTGGCAGGAAATATTGCATCGAAACAAATTCTAGAGTTAGTAACTGGGGCTGGCGGGTGCGATCTCGTTATCTTTTTGATATCAGGAGGTGCCTCGTCTTTACTGAGTTTGCCGTTGTCTGGTTTGACCGCAAATGACAAAGCGCAAGTGCACAGCACACTTTTAAAAAGTGGCGCTGATATAACCGAAATCAATTGTGTGCGTAAGCATCTATCTGCTGTTAAAGGTGGAAGGCTTGCAATGGCGGCGGCACCCGCCCGCGTTGTAACATACTTGGTTTCTGACGTGCCAGGTGATGACCCCTCTGTCATAGGGTCAGGTCCTACAATTGCAAACAGCTCAAGTTGCCACGATGCTGCAAAAATTTTGGCTAAATATGATATTAATGAGCCGGAAATTGCGATTAAAATGCTCAAGGACGGCAAAGTTCTAGCACCCAGCCCCACGGCGTCTATCTTTTCTGATCAGTCATATCAGGTGATCGCGTCTCCTCAGCTTGCGCTAGAGGCGGCAGCTAATTTAGCTAAAACACGAGGAATTCAGCCTATAATTCTCGGCGATTCGATAGAGGGAGAAGCCAAAGAAGTTGCAAAAGCCATGGCAGGTATTGCTCAACAAGTCAGGAATTATGGCCAGCCACTGTTTCCACCGGCAGTGTTATTATCCGGTGGAGAAACAACTGTTACCGTCAATGGTAAAGGTGTGGGGGGTCGAAACAGTGAATTCCAATTAGCGCTTGCGCTCAAGCTACGTGGTGCCGAAGGTATTTTTTCTCTTGCTGCAGATACTGATGGTATTGATGGAAATGGAGAGAATGCAGGCGCATTTATAACCCCTGACACGCTTGAAAATGCGGCGTTAAATTCCATCGATGCGATGAATTACTTGAGGCAAAACAATTCAGCAGCATTTTTCCAAAAATTAAATGACCTATTTATAACTGGACCAACCCATACCAACGTGAACGATTTTCGCGCTATTCTCATTCTTCCAAAGTATTAGTGGCTATTCAGTCCTTAAGAAAACTGATATCAAAAAATTCTAGCGTTGGGCACTTTTTGGCACGTTACTTTTAAGATTAGAGTATTTCATCGCACGTTTCTGTACTTAGATCTAATTTATCGCCCACTTTTAATTCATAAGTGAACTGGTTGTCCTCCTCCTTTACACTCAAAAGTTCATGCCCGCAGGTCTCACAATAATGGCGTACATCCAAATAACTCATCGGATCAGTCGCCATCAGCGTTATACGGGTTCCAGGAACAAGTCCGCGTATTGATTTTTGAAGTTTCAACACAGGCATGGGGCATAGCAAGCCTGTGGCATCGATTTTAATCGAATCACAGGTCAATTTACTTTCAACATAATTTTGCCGAGGTGAGTTGCGCTTTCCATAAGTGCATGAGCTTCAGCGGCTTTTTCTAAGGGTATAATTTGTTTAACCATTGGTTTGATTGAGCCATCATTGACCTTTGGCCAAACGTTTTTGAGAAGTTGTTTCGCAATCTCTGCTTTGAATGTCTCTGGCCTACTTCTCAGCGTGGAGCCCGTGTATACCAGTCGCTTTAACATTATTGGCATGAGGTTAATTTCTAATTTTGAACCGAGGTTAAATGCCAATTGAACAATCTTTCCCTCATGTTTTGCAGCTTTAATATTTCTTTCAACATAGGGCCCACCAACGGTATCCAGAATAACATCTGCCCCGCCAGCTTCGCGAACTATCTCAACAAAATCTTCATTCTTGTAGTCAATGACTTTATCGGCCCCCAATTCTGCAGCAAAGGAGCACCGTTCATCTGGGCTATCAGTCGTGTATACTGTTGCGCCAAATGCTTTGCCAAGTTGAACTGCCGTGGAGCCAATTCCTCCCGATCCACCATGCACAAGGAATAGATCATTTGGTTTGAGAGTCACAACGCCCATGAAAAGATTGCTCCACACCGTGAAGAAGGTTTCGGGCAAGCTGGCAGCTTCAACAAGGTCCAATTGTTCTGGGACGGGTAAGAAGTGTGCCTCGTCAGCTGCTACGTATTGAGCATAACCGCCACCATTTGTGAGGCCACATACTTTGTCGCCAATAACCCATTGTGTTACATTTTCTCCAGTGGCCACAACTTCTCCTGCAACTTCGAGACCAAGCAAGTCTGTTGCACCCTTTGGTGGAGGGTAATGGCCTCGGCGTTGTACCAGATCAGGTCCATTTACGCCCGCAGCTGCAATTTTAATCAGAATTTCATGTTTTTTGGGTACTGGGACTTTACGAGTGGAGGGTTTCAACACATCAGGTTTCCCTGGCTCAGAAATTTCAATGGCAGCCATTAATAAAGGGATATCAGCAGTCATGGATTATACCTTTTAAACTATCTTTAATTGAATTTTGTAAAAGTGGGTTGCAGCAGGTTTGAACATTTTTCGATAAAATCCTGTCATGTTAACCATGCACTGCCGGATTACCAGATGCATGCCAATCTTCTATGCCACCTTGAAGACGGTAAATCGTGCCGGAATATCCTGATTGTATTAATTTTTCGGCTGCAAAGCCGCATCGGATACCACTTGCGCAATGAAGGATAATTTTTTTTCCATCATGATCTGGCAAAGCACTAAGGGCGAAACATGAAAGAGGTAACGAGTGCGATCTATCTATTCGTGCGATGGCGCGTTCCTCTGGTTCTCGCACATCGACTAGTATCGCTTCCTCATTATCTAACCATTGAAGGACAGTTTCCGAAGTAATAAATTGTTGCTGCATGTTGAATTAGATCCGTTTTTGGCGATTATTTTCACAAAGGCTTGGCTCTAGGACCGCTTATGTGCTTACCTATGCACTGTAATCTTAGCACATTTGGGAGAGGCATACATGGGGGAATATTCCACTGTCGCACGTGAAGGTCATATTTTGACTGTAACAGTTAATCGTCCGGAACGTATGAACGCACTGCATTCCATGGCACATTTCGAAATGGCTGAGATATTCGATAGATTTGAAGCGGATGATGATCTTTGGATTGCCATTCTTACGGGCGCCGGAGAACGTGCATTTAGTGCTGGGAATGATTTAAAATTCCAAGCTGAAGGCGGCAGGCGTGACAAACCTGACAGTGGATTTGGCGGTATGGTCAAGCGTTTTAATCGCAATAAGCCAATAATTGCGGCAGTAAATGGAGTTGCGATGGGTGGTGGCTTCGAGCTTGCACTTGCTTGCGATATAATAATTGCCGCAGAAAATGCAAAATTTGCTCTGCCAGAGCCACGAGTTGGCTTGGCTGCAATGTCAGGTGGGTTGCACCGTTTGCCTCGTGCAATACCAAGGCACCAAGCTTTGGGAATGATTCTAACGGGTCGGCATGTATCGGCTGATGAAGGGTATCGTTTGGGGTTTGTAACTGAGGTAGTGCCGACGGGCGAAGCGCTTACATCGGCGAAGGCATGGGCGGGAGAAATTTTAAAATGCTCGCCGGTATCGATCAGAACATCGATGGAAGTTATGCGACTAGGTCTAGAAAAAGCGTCTATTGCAGAAGCCCTTTCCGCCGAGTATCAAGCTGAGGAAGTTCTCCGAAATAGTGAAGATTTTATTGAAGGGCCTAAGGCATTTTCGGAAAAACGTGCTCCTAATTGGAAAGGGCGGTGAACCGGGTTTAAAAAAGCCCCATTCCCGCAACACCGGTTTCTAAGTCCATTCTTTCCACAAGTTCCCGGCCAACGAAATTGCGCAGTGTTTCGGTAGTTCCCCCGCCAAGGGTTCCGTAACGTACTCCTCGATAATTTCGTGAAACGGCGAAGTCATCAAGAAAACCGTAACCGCCATGCAATTGAACACCCTCACTGCAAACCTTTATTGACATTTCGTTTACATATATTTTGGCCATGGCAGCCAGCGTTGGATTTGGAAAAGGCTCAGCCGTTGCGGCAGCTCTATACAGAATAGACCTGCCAGCCTCAATTTCAGTGAGCATGCTTGCTACCTTCCAGCGCATCCCTTGAAAGTCACCAATTGAATTGCCGAAGGCTTTCCGATCCCTCATGAATCGAATGGATTCCTCAAGGGAGGCTTCTGCCATGCCTAAACAGATTGCCGGATTAAGGCATCTTTGGGTATTGAATGCTCCAAGTAACTTCCTTAATGACCCCTCACCTAAGCCTAAATTTTCTATGGGTACCTCTACGTCTTCAAATCTTACATCGGCTAAATTCTCGCCGCCCATGGTATGATAGCAGGCATCGGCAGTTAGTCCTTTAGTAGCTTTTTCTACAAAAACACAACCAATCCCCTTTGTTCCAGGCGCGTTGTTGACCCTAGTAAAGATTACAAAAAGATCCGCTTCTTCCGCCCGACTGATCATTGTTTTAGCGCCATTTAAAACCACTCGATCATTCATTACAGATGCATTGGTTTTCATACTACCTAGGTCTGTGCCACAATCAGGTTCTGTCATACAGATAGCTAGGATACATTTTCCTTTGAGTAACTTGGGCAAGTATTTTTCTCGAAGTTCGTCAGAACCATAATGGGAGAGAATTCTGCATTGAGTACCTACCTCTCCCAAGACAGCCATCGCAGTGACATAACAGCCTTTAGCGATTTCTTCGAGAACCAGAACCGTGTCGAGGACACTAGCTCCGATGCCGCCATATTCCTCTGGCACGGCCATGCCAAGGATCCCAATCTCCGCTAAAGCATCCATATTTTCATATGGGAATTCTCCATCGAGCCACTTTTTAGCATTTGGTTCGATTACATCTTTACGAACTCGCTTTACTGTGTCCAACATCATCCGTTGGTCTTCGGTAAGTTCAAATTGCAACATGGCTAGCTCCCAAGTAACGAAGAGAATGATCTGGTTAACTATACAGTTATCGGATTTTTTTTCACAAGCTACAAGTTCTGAATCCAGCCAGCACGTCGCGTCGTTCTGGTGTGTAAAAATTTCGATGACGAGCTGTGATCATTCGACTGCGAGTGGCCCAGGCACCGCCGCGGAGTACTTTTGTCTCGTAAAATACTGGTTGGGAATAGTCTTTGTAGGCATCCGGTGAGAAGCCATCAAATGGTGCAAACGTACTTGCTGTCCACTCCCAAACGTTTCCAATCATTTGGCGGCAGCCAAATGCACTGTCACTTTTTGGCAGCGCCCCGACATCTATCGGGCTTAGAGCGTAGCCATCAAGATTAGCTAGATTTGAATCGCACGGAGCATCTCCCCACGGAAATTTTCTTTTTGAGTTAGTGAGCACGCTACCATCTAGGCTGGGCTCTCCAAGCGCAGCAGCCTCCCACTCTGCTTCTGAAGGCAAGCGACGTTTAGCCCACGAGCAATATGCATTGGCCTCATACCAGTTGACATGAATTACGGGCTGATTCAGATGTAATTCTCTAATAGTGTCAAAGTGACGTTCAATCCAGTCGCCTTCACCTGACCGTTGCCAATAAATGGGACACTCTGCTTGCTCAGTTTGGCGCCAATCCCAACCTTCACCACTCCAAAACTCATGCCTAAGATAGCCCCCATCCATAACAAACTCCCTATACTCCCAGTTTGTTACCGGTGTCTTGCATATATTGAATGGCTCCAATAGAACGGGATGTGCCCATTTTTCATTATCAAAAACGAACCCTTCATTTTTTGTTGCGCCCACTTCAAAATATCCCCCTGGTACCAAACTATCACTAGGAAGCATGTTGGCATTTAAAAACGTTTCTGACTTGCAAAAATTAGGCTTGGGGTATGCAAGGTTTTGGCGACTGTAGGTATAAGCTTCGGTATGCATATCTTCGTGGAACGTAGCAAACTGATAAATATAACTGTCGATTTCACTGGCGGTACCTTGTCCCAAACGAGAAAGGCATCGTTCAAGGATACATCCTATGTAGTCCAAGATTTCATCCATAGGCAGAAGTGGCAAATCCCACCTTACTTCGTGAGGAATTTCAATCGAATCATAAATATCGTCAAATTCTGCATTGTAGGGGGCGTAACCGTAAAGGTCGCGGAGAATAAATTTTTCATAAAACCAAGCCACGTGTCCGATTTCCCAACGAAGTGGATTAACAGTCCGAAGTTTAGGCCCCATAAGTTGACTTTCGTCTAAACCCGATACTAATTCGGTGGATCGCTTGTGAGCATCTTGAATGATATTAGAGAGAAAAGAAACGGGAACTGGTTGTGTCATACTGCAGGCTCTTATTAAAATAAGTATATGAATATAACTCTTATCACACCGGCTGGTAATCTTGCCAAAAATGGCAATCGAACCACAGCGTTACGTTGGGCAAAAATATTAACTATGCTCAATCACCAAGTACAGGTTGAAACGGTATGGGATGGAAAACGCGCTGATTTGATGGTCGCAATCCATGCTTGGCGTAGTGCAGAGTCAGCTAAGCTATTCCGGAAAGAATTTCCTGACCGCCCCCTGATTATTTTGTTATCAGGCACCGATATTTATAAATTCCAATATACACACCCAAAGGAAACTCTGTATTCGATGGAAATCGCTGATGCTTTAGCATGTTTGCATGATAAGGTGTGTTATTCTATCCCTTCTCGGTACCGACATAAATTACACACTATCCATCAGTCAGCATTGCCATTGGCCGGAGAACGCCGGCCATCCAAGCGAAATTTTGACATCTGTGTTGTGGGAAATCTTCGTGAAGAGAAAGATCCACTTCGTGCTGCATATGCGGTGCGCAACCTCGATAACACTTCTCGTCTCCGGGTAATTCACCTTGGAAAAGCACATACACCGGATTGGGCTGTAAAAGCTAAGACTGAGATGGCGCGAAATAGTCGCTACAGATGGCGCGGAGAGGTAAAGGCTTGGGAGGTTCGGCGCGAATTTGCAAAGACGCGCTTAATGGTTCTAAGCTCAATAATGGAAGGGGGTGCAAATGTTATCTCTGAAGCAATTGCTGCAGGAGTGCCTGTTATAGCATCAAAAATTGAGGGGTCGGTCGGGCTTCTCGGGTCAGATTATGCAGGCTATTATGAGGCTGGAAGTACTGAAGGTTTGCGCCGCACACTGCTTCGCGTTGAAAACGAACCAAAATTTTTGGCCCATTTATCATTCCAGTGTGAAGCTAGAAGGCATCTTTTCACCATTGAAAGGGAGAAAGAGGAATGGTCCTCCCTTTTGAGTTCTATAAATCTAAAAGACAGACTTTTATGAGTTTTCATCAAGGTTATGTTATTAATGTGACGGGTTCTAAAGTGCCAGTATTTGCGGTCACCGTTCCAATCACTGAGCTCTCACGATAACCGGCTATCTTTAACTCGTCGATACAGGCGTCAGCATTTTCTGCTGGCAAACTCGCTAATAGGCCTCCCGAAGTTTGAGGGTCGAAGATAATTGGATAAAGGGCTTCCTTAGCGGCGCTGTCCACATTCCTTATGGCGCGTCGAAGACGCACATTCTGGGGTTGTAGGGAGCTAAAGATTCCATCTCTGATTAAATCGATGGCTCCTTCCAACGTCGGAATAGCATCTAATTCAAGATTTACGTCTACCTGTGAGGGTTTAGCCATTTCGACTAAATGCCCCAGAAGGCCAAATCCAGTCACATCAGTACAAGCATTTGTTTTATGTTTGAATAAAATCTCAGCGCCTGCTTTGTTAGATTGAAGCATTGATGACAAAGCACCATGTACCCACTTGCCACGCGCTTTGTGCCGCATATCGGCAGCAAAAAGAGTACCAGTCCCGACCGGTTTGGTAAGCACTATTTTATCGCCAACTTTCATGCCGGCCTTTCGAAGTATGCGATCTTTGTCGATGAGCCCGTTAATAGCAAAGCCAAGTGACATTTCTGCACCTTCGCTGGTATGTCCACCAACCAGCGCAGTGCCGGTTTCCTGCAAAACCTTCATGGCTCCGGCCATCAACTGTTTCAAATCCTCTTCAACCTTATCCTCAAGTCCAAAGGGCAGGGTGACTATTGAAAGTGCAGACTGCGGCTCTCCGCCCATAGCGAAAATATCTCCCATTGAGTGATTGGCAGCAATCTGGCCAAACACATAAGGATCATCAATGAACGCGCGGAAGGCATCTACAGTATGAACCATTACTTTATTTTTCGGCACCTGTACCACAGCAGCATCATCTGGTTCATGAAGACCGACTAACACATCAGGGCGTTCCACGGGGTTTAGTTGCTGAAGTGCTCGTTCTAGAACCGTTGCCCCCACTTTGGCACCGCAGCCACCACAGCGCATAGCTATAGCCGAAATTTCTTTAATTACATTTTGTTCAGCTAACCCCTTTGATACATCGAGTGATTTTTTTTCATCCATTTCACGAAGTTTATTAAACTTTTTTACAAACCGTCGATCAATCCAATTTTTCCAATGCCAAATTAACTTGCCTTCAGCAGCCCAATTTGATCGTGAGGCAACGGCGTATTTATCTCCGGTGGTAATAAGACTCAAAAATTGCTGCTGAGGTCTGAAGGGTTTTAGGGGTTTCCCGAGTAGTGCACGTCTGAGATTTCTAGTAAGTGGAGGTCCTTGCCTCACTGCAAACACTCCTGATTTAGGACGAGGATGATTTACTACATCGGCTATATCCCCCACCGCAAATATACCGGGATGAGAAATTGATTCCAGTGTATCATGAACTTTCACAAAGCCACCGGGAGTAACCGCTAAGCCACTCTCTTTCAACCAATTTTGAGCGCTCGCCATGGTGACCCAAAGAATTTCCTCTAACTCATGACTAGTGTCGTTACTGCATGTAACCGTATTCGGTTCGACTTTTACTATTTTATGGCCCGCATGTAGAATTATCTCACGCTCAGTTAAGATTCGGCGGTATTTTTCTCTGACTTTATTATTGTGGGTTGGCAAAATATCGTTTGAGGTAAACAGGTGAAATTCCACTTCGTGGCTTTGGTCTTTCTGTGCACTTAAAAGCTGTTTCAATCGGAACTGAATTGCCAATGCAATTTCCACACCTCCGGCTCCACCTCCGACTATGCCTACTCTGGTTTTGCCACATGCTGTTAATACACGTTCGCGAATTTGATTCCAATGGTCAACAAACCCGTTGATTGGTTTGACTGGCATGACGTTATTTTCAGCTCCCACAACGGACGCAGTGTTGGGAGCTGAGCCTATATTAATAGAGAGAAGGTCGTACTTTACGGGCGGCCGGTCTTTACAGAAAATCTGGTTTGATTTGGGATCAATCATGGTCACTTCATTGCAGAAGAATCTCGCTTTTGCAAAACGTGCTAACGGAGCAAGGTCTATGTGAGACTCATCAAATGAGTAATGCCCTGCTATAAAACCTGGAAGCATACTTGAGTACGGCGCCTGTAAGTCACGGCATATCAAAGTTAGGCGAACGCCAGGGATGGGCTTCATCCCAAATTTTTTAAGAACCGTGATGTGACCGTGTCCGCCACCAATTAGGACAAGATCTTTGAGGATTGGGGTTTCAGCAGTTTCCATGATTAATGAGTATCCAATGAGGTTTGTAAACGTAATCTACTGCGGATTGATCGCGATAGCACATCAATTACTATATTTAAGAGGGCAGTTATAATAATCAACACGATAGCACGGTCGAAGCGGATGTCTGCAAAGGCGGAGTCAACGAAAAACCCTAGTGTTTTCACTCCAAGTATTCCAAGTATTGCTGTCTCACGAAAAATGACTTCCCAGCGGTAAAATAAAAAAGCCAAAAACTGCGGGTAAATTCGAGGAAGTGTTTCATAGGCATAGAGGTTTATGCCATTGGAACGGTCGGGTCGGAGTCGAAGGTGGTTGGTAAAGTTTCCTATGAGATGCCCAATTATCGCAGCATTATGGAAAGAGAGGGCTACGACGGCAGGGAACATGGACGGTCCCAATAACTGCAACAAGACGAATGCAATTACATACTCCGGTGTTGAACGAATAACGACTAATATAACATGTCCCGCTAGTCGAATTTTTGAGCCAAAAAAGAGTGGTGAAATGATAGGAAAGAATAGTAACGATAACACCCCAGTTGCCGCCAAAGCTATCATTGTCAGCACAACTGTATTGAGTATTCCGGGCAATGCTTCATTTACAATCAAACTCTGAAACCAAAACCAAGTTTCAAGCAATATTGGTATTGTTATGATTTCTGCATTCCGTATAGGAGTTGGCATGATGTCATCTGCAAAGAAACGCCAAGCATTTGACCATGTCATTGCGCCGCTATCTGGTAACACAATGCACGCTGCTATTAAAAGCACTGGAATTATTTCTCGTCTCATCCACTTTCGCACAGTTGAAATTAGGACATAAAAGACGATTAGGAGTGCTGATAGGTCAGAGTAGAGGCCTTCTTTGTAGGCAGTCTCTAAATAAAACCCCAGCGTAGGGAGGCCAACAAACCCCAGTACAGCACTAGAGCGAAGGCCGCACTCCAGTCGATAGAAAGAATAAGTTTTCACGTTGGCCCAGACACCAGGCAATTCTGCATAGAAAAACTTTGAGACTATTGAGGTTCCGTTGGGAATAGCTTGCATAGGGGCTGGGTCAGCCTCTTCTAAAAGCTCAGCGTAAACCTTCGCACATATTCCGCTGTAAGGGATTGCAATAGCAAGAACACCCGTCAATGCAGTTAGCCCGAAAACCTGTAGGAAGATTAAAGCCCAAAATAACTCATGGACAGCGCGGACAAAGGCACAACCAACTCTGACTGCACGGTAATGAAAAACAACCGCAAGCAAAAAACCTGTAAAATTTGCAAGCGCTACACCTAGGATGGCAAATGCTAACGTCATCATTAGGGCCTCAAGTATTTGCTTCCACTTAGCAAAGTTCGGTTGTATCAAACCCATGCCGAGTCTCTTGATCTCTGGCCATGGATCTTGGGTTGTTATCTCGATGTCGGCAAAGAGAAGGCAGCCAAATGCTACCAAAACAAACCAAAGGCTCGTCCGAACTAACGGAGATTTTGGAATTAGGGGTGTTGACACATCAAGCGCCATAAAGTTCAGCGAGGTCTGAAGAAACCATACCGGTTGATTTCCGGTCTAGGATGACTTTGCCGGACGATAGGCCAATGATCCTGCTACAGAAACTCAATGCAAGCTGAACGTCGTGCATAGCTAGCACAACTGTTTCATGATTATTGGTAATAGCTTCCATCACGCTCCATGCTTGGCGTTCATCGACTGCCGACACTGGTTCATCTCCAAGAAATATATTGCAACCCTGATAAAGTGCTCTGGCTATGCCCGCACGTTGCTGTTGGCCTCCTGACAATTCTCCAACGGGAGCAAAAATTTTGTCTGCAAGCTCAAGTTGTTTAAGGACTTTAAGCACAGCATTTTGCTCATGAGATAAAGGGCGAATGAGGTTAGCCAGATTGTAAAGAGTTGAGTTTTTATGAAGTCTTCCGACGAATGTGTTATGGAAAACAGAGAGATTAGGTACCAGTCCCAGGTTTTGGGGTAAAAAGGCGCATTCCTCAACATGATTGTCGTAAAGTAGCCGAAGCAGTGTTGATTTTCCGGCACCGCTTCGACCTACCAATGCAATTTTTTCGCCCTGTTCGACTTCAAGCGAGATTTTATTGAGAACTCGCTTGCCCTTATATGAGGCACAAGCCTCGCTGAGTTGGAACAACGCCACAGTTTTATTAATCGATTAGTCCAATTTCAACTGCCGTGTCTAAGATTGGTTTAAAATCTTTATTTACGGCTCTGATAAACCTTTTTCGAGGAAATGAAAGAAGAAGCACAGGGTCTTTCATGTCGATTAATGCCTTCTGGACCTTTTCGGTAAACCCTTTACCAAATCTTCTGTCAACATCCCCGCGGATGGACCAATTATAATCCGGATATCCAGGCGTTTTCCAAATGATAGATACCTTCTTTGGATCGATTTTACCCGCATTAAGCTCTTTTTTATACACTTTGAAATTAACTGCACCCACCTCGTATGCACCGCTGTTCACTAAAGCAACCGTGCGCGAGTGACTGCCACTGAAGCCCACTCTTTTAAACACTTTATCAGGAGTTTTGCCGAATGCTTTTCTGATGTGAAACTCTGGCATCAAACGTCCTGAAGTAGACCCCTTCGAGCCAAAGGTAAATGTCTTTCCAGCAATCCCCTTTGGAAAACTTGAACTTGGTTTAAGGCCACTTGATTCGTGTGCGATGAAATAAGTTTCGAAGAACGGGTCTTCTAATCCCTGAGCAATTGCTTTTGACCCCTTTACTAGCTGTCTGGCTCTCACTCCAGAAAGACCTCCAAACCATGCAAGTTGTACTTGGTTGTTTCGAAAGGCGGTAACCGCTGCAGCGTATGATTTTACCGGTATATACCTAGTTTTTATTGAGAGCGCTTTCTCTAAGTATCCAGCAATTTTATTAAACCGCTCTTTAAGTGCACTTTCGTCTTGGTCTGGTATTGCTGTAAAAACAAATTCTGCGGCTGTTACATGCTTCGAGAACCCAAAAATTACTATACATATTAATAGTATCTTTTTCATAAATGTTGCTTTCGATATTTTCTGAAATGTATTGATACCCGTTCGCTGTGCTTGCGTTTCATATAAAAAGTCCCGGTGCTTTTCAAGTAATGGTGGCAAAAAATATAATTGTGGAAAACATTTTTGCCTCAGCACACCAACACTTCGCAATAACTGGGTGCAAAAAATATGATTGCGCCGACTTTATTTTAACATTAGCGATTATTCATCATGCAAAATGGTTACGTCCCCAATCAGGATGTTAAAGAGAGTGCAACAAACCTAAGAGTAAATTGTCAAATGTCAGCTGAAACAGCACTAACTGTAACTTGCCACTTTTGTTTCAATGAAATTGAAGTCGACCTTGAAATAGATCAGTCCTTCGAAGGTTCTAACACAGAGATTTATGATTGCACTGTGTGTTGTAACCCGAATAAGCTGCAGTACACTGTTACTCATGGTTCCTTAGTGAATGTCCTTGTTAGTGACGGCAATGAGTGAAGGTATAGGTTAGGGCCCTACTGTTTCGTCTGGTTCAAATCACCCTGTATCGATATTGACGTAAACAATATCGGCAGCATAGATGCCACATACGTTATGCGTTAAAACTAGCTTCGGTCAGAATTTTTCGATGCAATTAAATTATGGTTAAGTTTAATACAGTTTGGGTGACCGGAACTCCTCGCACCGGTTCCATGTGGACAACAAATGTCATCAGAGAAATATATTTAACGAAACGATTTGCTCTACACCCGCAAGAGCAACTCCAACACGAGAGGGACTGGTTAAACCTGTTCAGGGACCATGCTATCGCCGACACTAATGCAAACAGCAGATATGTTCTAAAAATCCATTCGCTTTTGAACCCAAATTTACCGAAGTCAAAATTTGTTGTTAATACGCGTAATCCATATGACATATGCGCATCATTTTTTGACTTTACGAAGTGCGATTTAGACCGGGCAATAGAGGTGGCGTTGAATCATCGATCAGTAATGGAACATTATAATTCCTTCAAATCAGGACTGTTGTTTGTCGTCAAATACGAAGATTTAGAATTGGACACCATCAACTTAATTCTGGCACTCAGTGAATTTATCGACTGTGGAATTAGCAAAGATATGGCTAGGGTAATTTCTTCGAAATATGACAAGAGAGCGATTAAGAAACTGATCAAAAGAACTGAAAGCGCAGTTCAAAGGAAGATAAGGGAAAAAGATTACGTCCATAACAAAATGGTCGTTGGGCGTGCTGACGGATCGTTCCGTTCTTTTGATTTGAATACTGGTTTTCAATCTGGTCACATTTCGAGAAGGAATAGCGGGGAGTGGAGAAATACTTTTTCTCAAAAACAAATTGCCAAAGTCATAAATGCCCTGGATGATTTAGTTGCTGATATGGGATACATGTCAGAGCGGTGATGAAAGGTGCAAAAATTTTTTTTGACGGTTGGTAATGGTGCCGCCGCACGGATTTGAACCGCGGACCTGAGGTTTACAAAACCCCTGCTCTGCCAACTGAGCTACGGCGGCACAGAAAATACATACTACTTACGTTTTGGATATATACCTTTTTATTTGGGGTTGCGCTATGCGGGATTTATATCGGAACAATCTTCTATGGTACCAGACCAAAGTCGTTCCGACTATGATCTTAATATTCTCATTTGGTCAGAGTAGGAATTGGGAATTTTTGGGTCCTAGAGTTATTAACTATTACTGTTTGATCACGTTTAGAAATGTGGCCTTCAGTAAGTAATTTTTTGTACGCTGCCAGGCATAAAGCCCCTTCGAGGCCAAGATTGATACCTTGAGTAATTGCTACATCTTTCAGGATATTCCATACTTCATCGTCAGAGATCATAACGCCAAGCCCGCCAGAGTCATGGATTACCTGAAGACAAAGAAAATCTCCAACAGGCTTCGGTACTCTTAGACTTTGAATATTGGTTTTAACTGGCCCCCAAGGTTTCTCAAGGAATACTTTACGCTCCTCAAACGCTTTAACTAACGGGGCACAGCCAGCCGGCTGAACTGCAATCATGCGCGGTCTTTTCGCGCCTATCCAACCAATTTCCTCAAGTTCATGAAAGGCTTTCCATATGGCAATAAGGCCTGCCCCATTGCCCGTTGGATAAAATATAACATCTGGTAGTGTCCAGTCTAATTGCTCCGCTAGTTCAAACCCGATAGTTTTTCTGCCCTCCAACCGGTAGGGCTCCCTTAATAATGAGATATCGAACCAACCGTGTTCCTTGACACCTTCCACCATAATATTTTTCCGACGAGCGTTCGGTCCAGCAACCATCTGAATTTTTGCACCGTAAAAAGCCATTTCATTTAATGCATTATTTGAAGTGTCCTCCGAGCATATTATGGTTGAATTCAATCCCGCACGACTGCAATAGGCTGCTAATGTTTGCCCGTCACTTCCAAAATTTTGGATAGATACATGTTCAAAGCCCAGCGCCTTTGCCATTGTGACTGCAACAGCTAAATCTCGTGCTGACGCGGTGCCGTTTGGCAGGCGGCTCTCGTCCTTGATGAGGAGTTCTGACTCGTCAGTCTTCGCTGCGAAACGCGATAATGGTATCAAAGGGGTGCAGTTTTCCCCCAGACTAACTATTTCTGCCCCTGGTGGTACTGGTAATAATTCTTCATATCTCCATATATCGTTAGGCCGAAGCGCCAAATCTGCGATTGCTACTGCACTTTTTACGGACTGCAGGTCATAGCGTACTAGCAACGGTCTGCCAGCATCAGAAATCTTATAAAGATTACCGGGATCGTAGCGCTTACTGGAAAAACTGCATTCTAGGTGGCTCACAAACGAGTGGAGTAATTGCATAGGCATTTACTGGTACAGCTCCGAGAAACAGCCCAATGAGGTCAGGTGTTTACGAATTTGTTTCGAGTAAAAAGCTTCTGGATCGTCTTGACGGTTGTAACCGATCGCTGCACGAGCATTTGCTATGCTCCAAAATGCACGGGTGTGGTTAGATTTGTCGTAAAATAATTGAAATGGCACGCCATCCTCATTGAAGGCTTTTAAAGTTTCAATCGACTTTATGTAAAGCTGCTGCGGATCTCTGTTGCTGATGCACGTCGCCAAGTCCCGGCGGAGGCTGGTTTGATTGTCTACAAGGTTGGCAATATCTAATAGGTGCAGTCCGCCAATACGGATATTAATGCTTTCAATTTCTTGACCAAAACGCCGATTGGCAAAAGCAAAGCTTATGGCTTTATACGCAAACTTAAGCCAACCGTAAAAATTAACTGACTTTGGATATGTTGTGTGATCAACAATATCCATCTCGCCAACATGAATTTTTGTTTCGTACCAGTCGGCTGCGTGGTTGGAGCTGGCTGCAACTACACGTTTTATAATCTTTCGCAGCGCCAGTTGGTAAATATTGTAGGCCATATCAAGGTTTCGACATTCAGCGAGATAGCCGTCGACCGGGTGCTGAGGGCGGTCTTTTTTCCACTGGTGGTTTGGACCTGTCGCAAACTTTGGATTAGCCCTTTGGTCATAACGCGCATTATGAATAATCACATCGGCACCTGTGAAATGTTCTCCATTACGATCGACGTTTGGGTTAGTCAGATTGACTTCAATGATATTATCGTTCCATCCAGTTTTCGTTTCTTCAGATAGGACTGGTAATGTTAGGTCATGCCGTTCGCTAAACGCCGGGGGTAAAGCATTGGAGATATAGCCTCCTGCGCCCGTCACCACGACTTTCGATGAAGGCATTTTATCTACCTTTCATGTGTTGGCGAGAAAATTCATACATGGCTACAGCAGCTGCATTAGAAATATTGAGACTGTCTATATCGCTAGAAATAGGGATTCGAACCGTTTTATCACAAGCTTTAAGGGTCAGCCGGCGCAAGCCACTATTTTCTGCTCCTAAAACCAAGCAACACTTCTTCGGGAATTCAGTTTCGTTAAGGAAATCTGCCGCGTTACTGTCTAAACCAATGACCCAAAATCCCTGGTTCTTTAGACTTTCAATTGTCCGGTTAATATTTGGCACGTCTATTAAATCAACATGCTCAAGCCCGCCACTCGCGGCCTTCGCCATTGATGGGTTAGCTGATGGTGAGTTACGTTCCTGTTGAATAAGTGCAACTGCGTTAAAAGCGGCAGCTGAGCGCAAAATTGCTCCAATGTTACGAGGATCAGTAACCTGATCGAGGATTACCAAAAGTGTGTGCTCTTTGTCTTCAGTCGGAGTTATGATGTCTACCAATGATCTTTTTACTAAGGGTATGACCTCCGCCGCGATTCCTTGATGAACAGCGGTTGCACCAGTTAGCTGTTCAATTTCTTTTGTGGTTACCAATTCTAGCAGGGATTTTTCAATTTGGCAGCTAAGTTTTGCTTGGGCCTGTGTAGTAATCAGTACTCTTCGAACACGGCGATGGGGATTGTTGAGCGCCGCTAAAACTGTGTGATGACCGTAAATCCAATGCTCAGATCTGGTTGGTCTGACCTGCAACTTTGAATTTTTACGGTTTTTATTTTGTAGGCCGGATTTTGGAGACTTGCTGACATTTCTATTTTTGGCATATGGCATTTGAAATCTTGCTTTTGAATTTTTGAGACTTTAATATGATAGAGGAAAATAGTATTCGCAACACACCCTTCTTTAAAAAAGCTGTTTAGGGGGGGAGTTGCGAAGTTTGCGCTGCGTGGATCTGGATTTGCGTTGACAAGAGGTGTTAAATCACCATAGTGCCCAATTCGCTACAATAGCAATTGTGCTGGCGTACTGGAGGGGTGCCTGAGTGGTTAAAAGGGACGGGCTGTAAACCCGTTGGCTATGCCTACGTTGGTTCAAATCCAACCCCCTCCACCAGAATTGAGTTTAGGTGTGTTGATTTTTAGAAGGCTGATATAGAACATATGGGTATGATATAGGTTGGAGGGAAATTACGCGCGCGGGCGTCGTATAAAGGCCATTACCCCAGCCTTCCAAGCTGGTGATGTGGGTTCGATTCCCACCGTCCGCTCCAAAAAGATGATTAAGGCATGGGTTGTTTGTTAAGTAGTTAAAATACTATTGGTTCAAAAACACTATAAAAACAGGACTATGGAAAGTTATGGCGAAAGAAAAATTTGAACGCACAAAGCCGCATTGTAATATTGGTACAATTGGACACGTTGACCACGGCAAGACAACGTTGACCGCAGCGATCACCAAAGTATTGGCTGATACGGGAGGTGCTACGTTTACAGATTAT